>RFGQ01000292.1 GCA_003695865.1 Gemmatimonadota bacterium
GCGTCGGTGACCACGATGAGGCGCAGGCGCTCGGCGAGTGCCTGCGCCGGCGCGCCCGCCGGCATCAGCGACCTCCGGCGCCCGAGGTCGGCCGCTCCCGAAGGCGGTTCCAGGCGCGCCTCACCTCCTCCCGCGCCCGATTGTGCTCCTGGAGCGAGCGCGTGAAGATGTGCGACCCGTCCGGCCGGGCTACGAAATACAGGAAATCGTCGCCCGACGGGTACAGCGCGGCCTCGAGCGCCGCCTCGCCCGGAGCTCCGATCGGGCCGGGCGGAAGGCCGGACTGGGTATAGGTGTTGTAGGGGCTGTCGGCGACCGAGTCGATGGCCGCGTAGAGCAGGCGCTCACGACGCCCCCCGAGGGCGTAGAGCACCGTCGGGTCGGCCTGCAGCAGATAGCCGATGCGCAACCGGTTGTGGTAGACCGCCGAGATCACGGGCATCTCTTCCACCCGCCGGGCCTCGGCCTGGATGATCGACGCGAGGGTCACGAGTTCGCGCTCGTTCAACCCCAGGCTGTCGAGGGCGGCCCGCCGTTCCGGCGTCCAGAAGGCCTTGTAGCGGCCCACCATGGCCGCGATCACGTCGTGTACGGGTACGCCGGGCGCGAATCGGTAGGTGTCGGGGAACAGGTAGCCCTCGAGCGTCGGGCCGGGCACGTCCCAGCGTTCGGCGGCGCCGGCGGCCGTGAGCGCGGCCAGCACGCGGGTCGAGTCTTCGGCCGTGACGGCCGCGATCCGGGGCACCATATCGACGAGGCGGAAGCCTTCGGGAATCGTCACCGGGACGGTGAGCACGCGCCCCTCGGTGAGGTCGCGGACCAGCACCGACCAGCGCTCGCCCGGCCGGAAGGCGTAACGACCGGAGCGGATTTCTCGATCGGCGCCCTTCATGCGGGCATAGAGGCTGAAGGCGCCCGGACGCGCGACGATGCCGTGCGTCTCGAGGGTATCGACCACGGCGGCGAAGGGTGCTCCCGCAGGCACGGTGACCTCGACGGGCGGGGCGTCGCCGGGGCCCCCGCAGGCCGCGAGCAGGAAGAGCCCCACCAGCGACCACGCGCGGCGTGCGCCCGGGCTGCGGCGGAGAGGCCGGAGGGCGTCGCTGCGCCGGCGGGCGTCGGCGGCGCGCCTGTGGGGCCTCCCGACCCGCGTTCTCACGCTCCCTCCCGGCGGTCGAGCCAGCTCTGCAGGATGAGCACCGCGGCTGCCCTGTCGACGCGCGCCTTGTCTTCGCGCTTGTGCCTCGGCAGGCCGCTCCCACGCACGGCGCGCTCCGCCTGAACCGAGGTGTAGCGTTCGTCGACGTAGTGAACGGGCACCCCGAGGCGCTCGGCGAGCCCGTCTCCCAACGCTCGCACCTCCCGGCACCAGTCCGTCTCGTCTCCGGCGGGAGAGAGCGGTAGGCCGACCACCAGCGCTTCGACTTCGTGGGCCCGGGCGAGCTCGCTGAGCGCCGCGAACGGTGGGCGTTTCCCGGCCCGCCTGCGCAGGGTTTCCAGGGGCGTCGCGATCGTGGCGGTGGGGTCGCTCACCGCTACCCCGATTCGCCGCTCGCCGACGTCGAGGCCCATCACACGCATGGCATCCGCGCAGCCCTCCCGGTTTCGCGGGGTCGATCCGCGCCGGTCGCGGAACCGCCGGCCGCGGCCTCCATAATAATAGAGCGCGTCCTGCGGGGACGCGCGCGGGCCGCCCGGCCGCGGCGCGTGCGCCGAGCGTCCCGGGCGGCGGCCGAACCGCCAGCGGCTACGCGCCGGGCCTCGGCAGCGCTAGCTTTCCGGTCCACCGTCACACCGTAGTTCCGGGGATGTAGAGATGACTCACGATAGGGATTTTGCGGCTGCGAACTTCATTTCGGGGTTCGTGCTCGGGGCGCTCGTCGGCGCGGGGATCGCGCTGCTCACGGCGCCGGACTCGGGGCGTCGTACCCGCAAGCGGATCAAGCGTTACGCGGGCGACCTGAAGGAGGGGGCGACCGATCAGCTCGAGACCTTCGCCGGCGACGTCAAGGCGCGCGTCGACGACGCGCTCAGGGGAGCGCGCAAACGGCTGTCGCGGTGAGGCTCCACGCCGCACGGCGCTCCGGAGCCGGCCGATGATCCCTTCGCGGGTCATCGCCACCAAGCGGGATGGCGGGACGCTCGATCCGGGAGAATTCCGGGCCTTCCTCGAGGCGTACCAGGAGGGGGAGGTCACCGAGTACCAGATGGCGGCCTTTCTGATGGCCGTCGTCTTCCAGGGTCTCGGTGAGACCGAGCTCGCGGTGCTCGTCGACGCCATGCTCCACTCCGGACGGGTACTCGACCTCGCCCACCTGCCGGGCCCGCGCGCAGACAAGCATTCCACCGGCGGCGTGGGCGACAAGGTCTCGCTCCCGCTGGCTCCGGTCGCCGCCGAGCTGGGGATGTTCGTCCCGATGATGTCGGGTCGAGGGCTCGGACATACCGGGGGCACACTCGACAAGCTCGAGTCGATTCCGGGCTTCCAGACCGCCCTCCCGCTCGACCGCTTCACGGAGGTGCTCGAGGCGGTGGGGTGCGCGATGATCGGCCAGACCGAAGAGATCGCACCGCTCGACCGCCGCCTGTACGCGCTACGCAACGTCACGGCCACCGTGCCGGCCATCCCGCTGATCGCCGCAAGCATCATGAGCAAGAAGCTGGCGGAGGGGATCGAGGGACTGGTTCTCGACGTGAAGGTCGGGCGGGGAGCCTTTCTGCCCGAACTCGAGCGGTCGCGGGAACTGGCGCGTACCATGGTGGCTATCGGCCGCCGTCGCGGACTGCCCGCCTCGGCCCTGCTCACCGCGATGGATCGTCCTCTGGGGTGCGCCTGCGGCAACGCGCTGGAAGTGGTGGAGTCGCTGGCCTGCCTCAGGGGCGAGGGCCCTCCGGACCTGCGCGCGCTCGTGATCGAAGAAGCCGCCGAGATGGCGACGCTCACGGGGCTGCACGCGACCCGGGACGAGGCGCGGCGGGCCGCCGAGCAGGCGCTCGACAGCGGCCGGGCGCTCGAGCGGTTCCGCCGCATGGTCGAGGCCCAGGGTGGCGATGCCGCGGTCGTGGACGACCCCGACCGGCTCCCGCGGGCGCCCGTGCGCCGCACCGTCGAGGCCACCCGGGCCGGGGTCGTGGAGCAGGTAGACCCGCTGCGCATCGGCTGGGGCGTGGTCGAACTCGGCGGCGGCCGGAGGCGGCTCGACGACACGCTCGACCCGTCGGTCGGATTCGAAATCCTGGTGAGGCCGGGCACGAGGGTGGAGCCCGGCGCTCCGCTCGTCGTGGTCCACGCCGCCTCGGAAGACGCCGCGGAAGGGGGCGTTACGGCGGCCCGCGAGGCCGTGAAGATCGGCGACGGGCCGGTGAATCCGCTGCCGCTCGTGGTCGAGCGACTCGAGGCCTGAGCGGTCGGCGACCACGGCCGGCACGCGGCGTGTGGCCGTCCCACAAGGCTCCGTGTGGCCCTAGGGCTGCGCGAAGACCCGGTACTCGACGCCTTCGGCCCGGAGCGCCTCGGCGAACTCCTCGACCCGGTCGGGCAGCGTTCGGATCGCCAGATCGCAGCGCGCGCCGGCCTCGGGCGGCGCGGGGATCACCTCCACCGGGATGCCCCGGGTCTCCGCGATCTCCTCGGCCCACAGGGCATGGTGGGTCGTGTCGAAGGTGAAGATGTCCTCCATCGAAGTCGGCGTCAGCGGTGGCCGATGGGCCGCGCGTCGAACAGGCTCTGCTGGTCGCAGAACTCGGTCGGCTCGGTGCCCGGCAGGAACAACTCTACCCGTTGGTTCTCTTCGGGGCACCACCGCGACGCGAGCTTGCCCGTGGTCCGGTCGATCACCCGGCGGCTGAGGCCGTCGGGGATGGGCCAGGGCTCGGGCACGGGGAGCATCGGCTCGCGCATCTCCGGATCGACCGCTTCGGGGTCTCCATAATAGACGGCCTTCACGAACCGTCCCCATACCGGGGCCGCGTCGGCCCCACCCGTGGCGTTCTCGCGGAACGGGACGGGCTTGTCGAGCCCGAACCAGACGGTGGCGAGCAGGTTGGGCGTGAAGCCGTTGAACCAGACGTCGGTGCCGTCGTTGGTCGTGCCGGTCTTGCCCGCGGCGGCCACTTCGCGCGGAAGCCGGGCGCGCAGGCGGATGGCCGTATATCCGGTGCCTTCTTCGACCACGGTCTCGAGCATCGAGACCATGATGCGCGCGGGCAACGAATCCATGGCGACCTGGCGTTCCGGCTGCGGACGCCAGATGACCCGACCGCGCGCGTCCTCGACCCGGAGGATGGGGAAGGGGCGCACGCGCGTTCCCAGGTTTGCGAAGGCCGAGTACGCTTCGGACATCTCGATGGGGATGACCTCCACGGCGCCGATCGCCGTCGAGGGGAAGCGCTCGATCTCCGTGCGGATCCCCATGCGGCGGGCCGTCTGCGCCACGCTCTCCAGACCCACCTCCTCGGCCAACTTGATGGCGATCATGTTGATCGAGCGCATCAGGCCCTCACGGATCGTGATGGGGCCGCGGAAGTTCGCCGAGAAGTTCCTGGGCCGCCATTCGGTGCCGTCCACCTGCATGCGCACGATCGGGGCGTCGACCACGATGTGATTCGGCGGGATGCCGCTCGCGATCGCGGCGCCGTAGACGAAAGGCTTGAACCCCGATCCGGCCTGGCGGCGCGCCTGCGTGGCCCGGTTGAACTTCGACTGGCTGAAGTCACGCCCGCCGATCATGGCGCGCACGTGTCCGCTCCAGGGATCGAGAGCGATGAGCAGGCCCTGGAGGTAGGGTGTGCCGCCGTCGACCAGCACCTCGGACGCCGGCTTGCCGGCGAATTCCTCGTAGCGGGGCGCCGAGAAGCTCTCCCGGGCTTCGATCGTGTCCCATCCCCACTGCATGGCCGCTTCGGCCGCTCGCTGCATGCGCACGTCGAGGGTCGTGTAGATGCGCAGCCCCGAGGTGTAGAGGCGGCTCCCGAAGCGGTCGTCCAGAATCTGACGGGCCCACTCGACGAAATAGGGCGCGATGTTCTCGGAGCGGCCGCCGCGCTCGGTGGGCACCGGCACCGCCGTCCAGCGCTCGAGCTCTTCGCGCGGCAGGTAGCCCTGTTCGACCATGCGCCGGAGCACCAGGTTGCGGCGGCGCAACGCGTTGTCGGGATGCCGGAACGGGCTGTACGTGCCCGGTCGGTTGGGCACGGCGGCGAGCAGGGCCGCCTCGGCGGGGTTCAGCTCCGAGGCGTTCTTGCCGAAGTAGTTGCGGGCGGCCGTCTGGATGCCGTACCAGCCGTGACCGTAATTGATCTGGTTGATGTAGGCTTCGAGGATCTGGTCCTTGGTATAGGAGCGTTCGAGCGCCAGCGCGACCTGCAGCTCCTTCAACTTGCGCGTGATTCGCCGCTCGAACCCGATCCGCTCGGTGAACATGTTGCGGGCGAGCTGCTGGGTGATCGTACTTCCGCCGCCCAGGTTGCGGCCGGTGAGCACGCCGAATACGGCGCGCGCGATGCCTCGGGGATCGACTCCGCCGTGTTCGTAGAAGCGACGGTCCTCGACGGCCACGAACGCCTGGCCCACGAAGTCGGGCAGCGAGTCGAGCGAGACCGGCGTGCGGCTCTCGACCCCGAATTCGGCGATGAGCCGGCCGTCGTGGCTGAACAACTTCGAGGTCTGCTCGGGCTCGAACGTGCGGATCTGCGCGATGGAGGGGCAGTCCGCACACAGGTTCTGCCACGCGCCCCACGCCACTCCCGCGCCTGCCCCGGCAAGGAAGAGGAGGGCGGGGCCCCACACGGCGGGGCGCAGCCAGCGCCGCCAGGTGGGCATCGGGTTCGGATCGTCGGTCATCCTCTCACTCGTTCACGTCGTCCCAGCGCGGCGGTCGAGGGTCCCGGTTCGGCAAGGACCGCCGCCGAATCTCGCCCACGCACCGCGCGGGGTCCAGTCGCGGCCTTCTCCCGCTGCACGTTCCGTGCCCTTGGCACCCTTTCATTCTTCTTGACAAGCGGGGAGGGGGACCGTTACTAAATGAAACGCTCCCGGAGACGGGGGCGCCGTTCGGTATGCACGTACAAAGGGGAGCAACTGCTTGCGCGTTTCGACGTTCGACCCCCTCAACAACAGAATCGAGAAGTCGAAAGCGGCTCGCGATCGAGGATCGTGAGGCGCTGTCGGCATGTCGGGGTGCGTCTCGCCCCGGCGTGAAGGTGCAGCGGGACTGACCACCCCGCTGTGATCCGTCCATCCCAAGGAGGCACCCTATGAAGCTTTGGGGTAAGGTAGTGCCGACTCTCGCAGCGGCGGCCCTGGTTTGGGCCGTGGCGGCGAGCCCCGTCGCAGCACAGTCGACGGGGACCATCACTGGCACGGTGA
>RFGQ01000031.1 GCA_003695865.1 Gemmatimonadota bacterium
CGCGCTGACCGAGATCGACATGGCCCGCCAGCTCGAGTCGTTTCGCGCCGCCACCGGGCAGCTGCTGGACCTGAGCTTCGACACGATCAGCTCGACCGGGCCGAACGCCGCGATCAACCACTACCGCGTGACCGAGGGCACCAACCGCCGCTTGGCCGAGGGCGACCTGTTCCTGATCGACTCGGGCGGGCAGTATCCCGACGGCACCACCGACATCACCCGCACCCTGCCCGTGGGCCAGGTCGCCCGCAACCGGCGCGCGGCCTATACCCGCGTGCTGCAGGGCATGATCGCGCTGTCGCGCGCGCGCTTTCCGCGCGGCGTGGCGGGGGCGCATCTGGACGCGCTGGCGCGCTATCCGCTGTGGCTCGACGGGCTGGATTATGACCACGGCACCGGCCACGGCGTCGGCGCGGCGCTGAGCGTGCACGAGGGCCCGGTGCGGATCTCGCGCGTCTCCACCCTGCCGCTGGAGCCGGGGATGATCCTGTCGAACGAGCCGGGCTACTACCGCGCCGGCGCCTTCGGCATCCGCATCGAGAACCTCGTGGCGGTGCGCGAGGCCGCCCCGCTGGGCGAGAACCGCCCCTGGCTGGAGTTCGAGACGATCACCCTTTGCCCGATCGACACGCGGCTGATCCTGCCCGAGCTGATGACGCCGGAGGAGATCGCCTGGCTGAACGCCTACCACGCGCGCGTGCGCGCCGAGATCGGGCCGATGGTCTCGGCCGCGGCGGGGGCGTGGCTGGCGCGGGCGTGCGCGCCGATCTGAAGCCGGTCTGAAACCGATCTGACGGGGGCGCAGGTCTGGCTGGGCCGCTCTGGATGGACGGGACTGGCCGGGTGGGGGCCAGTTGGACGGGCTGGTCGGGCGTCAGCCGGTCTCGGCGGTGCAGCGCAGCGGCCAGACGTCGTAACGGCGGTCGTCGAGCGCGTTCAGCGCCGGGCTCGAGGCGAACATCCAGCCGCGGAACAGCAGCTCGCGGTCCACGGCATCCCGGATCTCGAGAAAGGTCAGCGCGTCCGAGGCCGGGTTCTCGGCCGGAAAGCGGCAGGCCTGGAGGGTGATGCTCAGGCGCCCGTAACGCACCGTTTCGCCCACCCGCATCGGCAGTTCCTCGGACTCGCCCTTGAGCTTGTCGAGCGCGCGCAGCAGCGCGTGCGTGCCCGAGGACATGACCGGCGAGGCCGGCCGGCGCGGCTGCGATTCGACCGTCGGGCGC
>RFGQ01000293.1 GCA_003695865.1 Gemmatimonadota bacterium
CGCTTCACGATCACCACCGAGATGTACGACGCCGAGAGCGGACGCTTGCGGCGGACGCGTCCCCGCTACGTCGTCATCTCGAAGGAGAACGGTGAGAAGGCGCGCATCGAGCGCTGGGAAGGCGACGACTACATCGTGCAGGGCTTCGACGGCGCACGAGCCTGGGCCACCCTCAACGGCGCTCCCCTCGGGCCGGGCGACAAGGACTTCGATGAGGTCCGCTACGTCTCGGGCGACGTCAACTACTGGATCGCGCTGCCCTTCAAGCTGAAGGACCCCGGCGTGTTCCTGCACGACGACGGGGTCGACGGCGCGGGCCGGCACGTGGTTCGCGTCACTTTCGGGGACGGGGTCGGTGACCACCAGGACGTGTGGCACTACTACTTCGTCGAGGGACGCGTGTGGCCGGTGCAGGTCGACTACCAGGAAGCCGGCAAGACGGACGTCCACCACACGCGCTGGGAGGACATCCGCGTGGTCGACGGCTACCCCTACGTGGGCGCGCGCGTGCACTTCGACGACCAGGGCCGCGTCACCAAGGTTCTGCGCACGCACGACGTGGAGCTGAACCCCGCCCTGCCCGCCGAGACGTTCTCACCGCCGAGCACCGAAGAGGAGCGCGCCGGAGGGGCCTGAGCCCTCGCCTCCGCACGCGCCTCGAGGACTGGCGTGCCGGGCGGCCCGGATCCTCGACTACAGAACGGGCTCGGGGTAGCGCAGGGTCGCGCGGATCAGGTCGCGGTTCAGCTTGGCGATCGTGTCGACCGTGATGCCCTTCGGACAGACCGTCTGGCAGGCGCCGTGGTTCGTGCAGTTGCCGAAGCCCTCGGCATCGTGCTGCGCGGTCATCCTGAGCACCCGCCGGTCCTGCTCGACCTCGCCCTGCGGCAGCAGGCCGAGGTGGGTCACCTTGGCGGCCGTGAAGAGCATGGCCGACGCGTTGGGACAGGCGGCCACACAGGCGCCGCAGCCGATGCAGGCCGCCGCGTCGAAGGCGCGGGCCGCGCGGTCCTTCTCGATGGGAATCGTGTTCGCGTCGGGCGCGCTGCCCGTCCGCACCGAGACGTAGCCGCCCGCCTCGATGATGCGGTCGAAGGGCGAGCGGTCGACCACCAGGTCCTTGAGCACCGGGAACGCGTGCGCCCGGAACGGTTCGATCCAGATCTCGTCACCGTCACGGAACTCGCGCATGTGAAGCTGGCAGGTGGTCGTCATCCGTTTGCGCCCGTGGGGCACGCCGTTGATGACCATCCCGCAGGCGCCGCAGATGCCCTCGCGGCAGTCGTGCTCGAACGCGATCGGCTCGCCACCCTCGTGGATGATGCGCTCGTTCACCAGGTCGAGCATCTCGAGGAACGACATGTGCTCGCTGATGTCCTCGGCGCGGTACGTTTCGAAACGGCCCCCCGTCCCGGGTCCGGGCTGCCGCCAGACGTGCAGGGTCAGGTTCATTACTTGTAGCTCCGCTGGGCGAAGGGTACGTACTCGAACTCGAGCGGCTCCGTGTGACGCCGCGGCTCGTTGCCGTCGCCGGCGTATTCCCACACGGCCACGTGTGCGAAGTGCTCGTCGTCGCGCTTCGCCTCGCCCTCTTCGGTCGTGTGCTCCGTGCGGAAGTGCGCACCGCACGACTCCTCGCGGGCGAGCGCGTCGTGGAACAGGATCTCGGCGAACTCGAGGAAGTCGGCCACGCGGCCCGCCTTCTCCAGGCTCTGGTTCAGCGACTGCGCGCTGCCGGGCACGCGCACCTCGCGCCAGAAGCGCTCGCGCAGCTCGGGGATCTTGGCCAGCCCCTCACGCAGGCCCGCCTCGTCCCGCGCCATACCGCAGTGGTTCCAGACGATGCGGCCGAGCTCGATGTGGAACTCGTCCACCGACTTGGAGCCGTTGATCGACAGCAGCCGGTCGGCCCGGTTGCGCACCTCGGTCTCGGCGTCGCGGAACGCGGCGTGGTCGGTGTCGACCGGGGCGTGTCCGATGCGCGCCAGGTAGTTGCCGATCGTCATGGGCAGGATGAAGTACCCGTCGGCCAGACCCTGCATCAGGGCGCTCGCCCCCAGACGGTTGGCGCCGTGGTCGCTGAAGTTGGCCTCGCCGATCACGAACAGGCCCGGCACGGTGCTCATCAGGTCGTAGTCCACCCAGAGCCCGCCCATCGTGTAGTGGGGCGCCGGATAGATGCGCATGGGCACCCGGTAGGGGTCGTCGCCGGTGATCTTCTCGTACATCTCGAAGAGGTTGCCGTAACGCTCTTCGATCACGTCGCGCCCCAGCCGCTGGATCGCGTCCGAGAAGTCGAGGTAGACGCCGTTCTTCAGTGGCCCCACCCCGTGGCCCGAGTCGACCATCTCCTTGGCGCGCCTGGACGCCACGTCGCGCGGCACCAGGTTGCCGAAGCTCGGATACATGCGCTCCAGGTAGTAGTCGCGCTCGTCGTCGGGGATCTGACCGGGCGGCCGCTGGTCGCCGGGCGTCCTGGGCACCCAGATGCGTCCGTCGTTGCGCAGCGACTCGCTCATCAGCGTGAGCTTGGACTGGTACTCGCCGCTCGGCGGGATGCAGGTGGGGTGGATCTGCGTGAAGCAGGGATTGGCGAATCCGGCGCCCCGCTTGTAGGCCCGGTACGTCGCCGTGACGTTGCAGCCCTTCGCGTTCGTCGACAGGAAGAAGACGTTCGAGTAGCCACCCGTCGCCAGCACCACAGCATCGGCCACGTGCGACTCGATCTTCCCGGAGACCAGGTCTCGGGTCACGATGCCGCGCGCCACGCCGTCGATCACGACCAGGTCGAGCATCTCATGACGGGTGTGCATGCGCACCTTGCCCGCGTCGACCTGCCGCTCGAGCGCCTGGTAGGCGCCCAGCAGGAGCTGTTGGCCCGTCTGGCCGCGGGCGTAGAAGGTCCGCGAGACCTGTGCGCCCCCGAAGGAGCGGTTGTCGAGCAGCCCCCCGTACTCCCGCGCGAAGGGAACGCCCTGGGCGACCGCCTGATCGATGATGTTCAGGCTCACCTGCGCGAGGCGGTAGACGTTGGCCTCGCGTGCGCGGAAGTCGCCGCCCTTCACCGTGTCGTAGAACAGCCGGAAGACGCTGTCGCCGTCGTTCTGGTAGTTCTTGGCCGCGTTGATCCCGCCCTGCGCCGCGATCGAATGCGCACGGCGCGGCGAGTCGTGGAAGGTGAAGACGTGCACGTTGTACCCGAGTTCGGCCATGGTGGCCGCCGCCGAGGCACCGGCCAGACCCGTACCCACGACGATCACGTCGAACTTCCGCTTGTTGGCCGGGTTGACCAGCTTCATCTCGAACCGGTGGCGGTCCCACTTCTGCTCGATGGGGCCGTCCGGAATCCTGGCGTTCAGTTCCATTCGTGCCCGCTCCTTAGCTGATGAATCCGGCGGCGATCGCCACGGGGACCGTGAGGAACCCGCCGACGATGAAGAGCGTGAGGATCAGCGCAATCGGCCGGCGGAAGCGGTCGTGGCGCGGATGCGAGAGCCCCAGCGTCTGCATGAGGCTCCAGATGCCGTGGTAGAGGTGGGCCGCGAGCAGGAGCATCGCGCCGACGTAGACGGCCGTGACCACCGGGTTCTGGAAGGCACTGACGAGGTTGTGGTAGACATCGCCCGGGACGAAGTCGGGATGCGCCCAGCCGAGCGTCATGTGCAGAAGGTGGTAGACGATGTAGGCGAGCAGCAGCACACCTCCCACGCGCATCCACCTGGACGCCCGTGAGAAGAGCAGGTGCTCGCTCTTCTCGTAGCCCTGCGGACGCGCCGCCGCGCTCTGCCGCCAGAGCTGCAC
>RFGQ01000294.1 GCA_003695865.1 Gemmatimonadota bacterium
GTCCACGCACCGTCGGGGCCGATCACCTGCAGCTCGGGAGCCCGCAGACCCTCGGCGCCCGACTGGGCGAGCTGGACGTTGAGGCTCGCGTCGGCCGGAAAGACCCACCCCGAAAGGTAGAGGCGCAGGGTGGCGTCCTCGGGAACGGCGCCGGGATCGAGCACCAGGTCGTGCCATTCCGCCAGTCCCTGGACCGGGCCCAGATCGAAGTCACCCACGAAGCGGAAGTCGCGCCGGGCGAGCTCTTCGGTGACGTCCCTCCCCCGCCCGGTGTAGGCCCGTGCCGGCCGGCGGTCGCGCACGTAGCGCAGGTCGAGCGAGACGGGCGGACCCGGTGGGACGAAGCGCTCGTTCACGTACACGTCGACGTCGTCGGGATGATCCACCGCGACGAGGTCGACCTCGTCGAAGTAGATCGTCTCCCAGAGCTCTTCGGTGACCTGCAGCGTGTAGCGGCCGTCGCGTTCGGCCAGGGCGTCACCCGGGATGCGCACGTACTCGACCGAGGCGGCCGCGGGCGCGTATGCGCGCCGGCCCTGGTTTCCCTGGATACCGGTCGGCATCCCGAGCGCGCTCTTCCACATGATGTCTTTCTGGAACTCGAAGCGCTCGCCCGTCCAGGTGTAGAGAAACGGACACGAGCCCTTGAGGATCTGATCTTCGAGGTCCTGGTCGGTGCCCGGAAAGTAGATGTCCTGGCCGACCCCGTTGGGCCATTCGATGCGTACCACGTCGGCCTTGCGGTTGGCGCCCAGACCCACGTGCACGGTGGGGTCGTCGGCGATGAGCACCTGATAGAGGTCGCCTGCGCGCACCTCGATGCGGCTTCCAATGCCGAAGCGGTTGTTCTTGCCGCTTCCGGTGGCCAGGCCGGTCAGGCGCAGGTCGAGGTAGTGGTTCACGTTGCCACCGTCGTTGCGCAGCAGCCGCACGCCGTCCGGGGTGAGGGCGAACAGATCCAGATCACCGTCCTGGTTGTAGTCGGCCACGGCGATCCGGCGGACCTCGCCGAGGCCGTCGGGCAAGCGACCGCTCAGCCCGGTGAAGCGGCCGCCGTCGTTGTGGTGGATCCGCACCCCGCCCGCGCCCGCCGTGACCAGATCCTGACGGCCGTCGTTGTCCACGTCCACGAAGCGGACGGCGCGCACGCCGGCGGCTCGGGCCAGCGGGCGCGCGGCCGCGTCGTCCCGCACGAAGGTGCCGTCGCCCCGGTTACGCAGCACCACCACTCGACCGGACGCGGCGAGCGCCAGATCGAAGGCGCCGTCGTTGTCGTAGTCGGCCACGGCGACCGACCATGCGGGGCCGGCCGGCACGGCCCCCGCTCGCTCTTTGAATCGGCCTCCGCGCTCGTTGCTGAACACGCGGGTGCCGCGCGCCTCGTCGGCCACGATCAGGTCGAGGTCGCCGTCGTCGTCCAGGTCGGCGAACGCGGCCTCGCGCCCGGCGGCGTCCGCGCCACCGGCGAGTCCCCACGGCTCGGTGAGGTCGGCCCAACCGGCCTCCCCGCCGTTGCGGAGCAGCAGGTAGCCGCCGTCGCCCACGGCGAACAGGTCGAGGTCTCCGTCGTGGTCGAGGTCGGCGGCGAGCACGTCGTGCAGGGCCCGCGCGCGACGGGTGCCGGCCGGTTCGGGCGCCGGCGAGCCGTCGGTGAACGTCTCCTCGCCTGTGGCCTGGAAGATCCGCAGCCCGGCGGGAGAGACGGCCACGATGTCGAGGTGACCGTCGTTGTCGAGGTCCGCGAAGCGCGCGGGCCCGAGGGGCGAGCGGGGCAGCCCGGCGGCCTCGGTCACGTCTTCCATCAGGCCGAGGTCGTCGCGGAGAAGCGTGGGACGGTCGCCGGTGACGAACAGGTCCTCGTCGCCGTCGCCGTCCCAGTCGCCGGGCGCCAACGCCGGCGCGAGGGGTGCGTCGGAGGGTCCGGCGCCCAGCCCCGCGAGCCCCGCGAGCCGCGTGCCGTCGGCGAAGCGGAGCGCCGCCAGTACCGCCGCGGGGTCGGGCACGGCCAGAGAGAACTCGAAGCTGAAC
>RFGQ01000295.1 GCA_003695865.1 Gemmatimonadota bacterium
GACCCTGGCGGGGCCCGCCGGTAGGCGGGCCCCGCCGAGGATGTGCGGAGGTCAGCGCCGCACCGCGCCGCCCCACGCCCAGCGGGCGCCCAGCTGCACGCGGAACGGGTCGCCCAACCCGCTCCGGATCGTCCCGTCGAAGTTGAACAGCGGCGACAGCGCCGAGGGATCCTGGAAGTTGTCGGTGTTGAACAGGTTGAACACCTCGGCGATCAGCTCGACGGTACCCTGCTCGCCCAGGTCGAACGGGCGCGAGGCGCGGACGTCCCAGGTGAAGAACGCATTGTCCTTGCGCAGAGTGTTGCGCTGCAGGATCGAACCGTCGGGGCAGATGCGGTCCGCCGGGCTGGCCGCCCGCTCGCCGGTGCCTCGGTTGTTCGCACCGCACTTCTCGCTGATCGGCTGCGCCGAGTACGCGCTGATCCGGTTGTTGAGCACGATGTCACCGGGTAGCCGCGCGAGGATCCACGCGTTGAAGCGGTGCCGCTGGTCGCGGTCCGAGAAGCCCCACTCGGCGTCGAGGCGGTCGGCTCTCGCGTAGCGGAAGCTGAACGGGTCGCGCTCGTTGTCGTCGTCGGACTTGTCCCACGACAGCGTGTAGTTGACGTCGAACTGGAGGTTGCGCGTCACCTCGCCCCGCAGGCCGAGCGTGATCCCGTGGTAGATCGAGTGCGCGGAGCTCTCGAGCACGGTCACCTGGCCCACCCCGTTCGACGGGTCTCCCGGGAAGTCCGAGAACGGCGACCCGAAGACCGCGTCGTTGCGGTTGACGAAGCGGAACAGGTTGTCGGTGCGCGCGAAGTTGTAGGTCACCGAGTACTTGAGGTCGTCGGTGATGAGGGCCTCGTAGCCCACGCTGCTCGAGAACGTGCGCGGGTTGGAGTAGTCCTTGTCCATCACGAAGATGTCGGGACGCACCGGCGTGATGCCCGCGGTGTTGAGGAGCTCTCCATAGGCCGGCGGCGTCACGCCGAAGCCGTTGAAGAAGCTGGCGCGGAAGATGGTCTGGCCCACCGAGCCGTTCGTCGTGCGGATGCTGGCCAGCGTGAGGCCCGGCAGGCGCGCGTAGTAGAGTCCGGCGTTGGCGCGCAGGATGCGGGTCTTGTCGCCCGAGACATCCCAGGTGAGGCCGAGGCGGGGCTGGAACATGGTCCAGTCCGACTTGATCGTGCCGTCGGAAGGGAAGTTCGGAAGCCCGATGAGCGGCCGGAAGAAGACCTCGTCAGCGGGTGTGATCACGTCGGGCTGCACCTGGGCTTCCCACCGGATTCCGTAGTTGATCGTGAGGTCCGTGTTGGGCGTCCAGGTGTCCTGGACGAAGGCCGCCAGCTCGTGCTGGACGATCTCCTGGGTTCCCGCGTCCTCCACCGTCTGGCCGGCCTGCACGGGCGCGAACTGCAGGAAGAGCTGCAACGGCCCCGTGATCTCGGTGCCCGCGGGGCACTGACCGGTGTTGTTCGACGACCCGTCGGAGCACTCCACGTACGTGGGGCCCTGCGTCACGTAGTTGATGAAGCCGTCGACGCTCGAGAAGATGAAACGGCCGTTGCCGAACCCGATGAAGGTCTGCTTGGTGCGCGTCCGGTTCCACTCCACGCCGAACTTGAACAGGTGGTTCCCGCTCAGATACGACGTGTTGTTGAGGATCTGGATGCGGTCGTCGAAGTCCTCGATGGGCAGGAAGAACGGCATCCCCCAGCGGAACCCGTCCGCGAACTCGGCGCCCGAGTCGGGGAAGGGGCGGCCCGTGTTCGGGTTGATCGGGCCGTCGTAGGGGCGGGGGCGGTCCTCACGCGAAAACTGGAAGCGGAACTCGTTCGAGAGCCGGTCGCCGAGCTGTGACGAGAGCTGCCCGTTGACGGCATTCGACTTGTCCTTCTCGAGCCCGTTCGCGCTGCGGCCCCAGGTGTCGACATCGAACGTGCCGTTGCGCTGCTGCGACCAGGTGAAGTTGTACTTGAGCGAGAGCCGATGGTTCTCGTTCAGGTTCACGTCCAGCTTGGCCATCAGCGCCTTCGCGTCGTTCGTGCGCTCGATCGGGCCGAAGTCGTCGGCCAGCGCGCCGCCGAAGTTGGTGGCGAAGAAGTTCTGCAGCCGGTCGAACGCGGCCCGGTCGATGACCGAGCGAGTGACCTGCTTGGTCTGGTTGAACTCCTGCTGGTCGTACGCCAGGAAGAAGAAGGCCTTGTCCCGCTTGATCGGCCCGCCGAGCGTGAGGCCGAACTGATTCTGCGAGAAGTTCGGGTTGCCGCCACCGCGGGCGAAGTCGGCCGAGAGCTCGTCGGCCTGGCCGAAGTAGTGGAAGGTGCCCTCCCACTCGTTGGTGCCCGACTTCGTGAGCACGTTCACGAAGCCGCCGGCCGAACGGCCGAACTCGGCCGTGGCGCCGCCGTTGACGACGACCATCTCCTGGATGGCATCCTGGTTGAACGTGAACGCCGGTCGCTGGCCGCCCCGCTGCTCGCCGAAGAACGGGTTGTTGAAGTCGGCCCCGTCCACCGACACGTTGTTGAAGATGCCCCGCTGGCCGCTCACCGTGAGCTCGTCGCCGTCGGGACCCTGCACGATGCCCACGCCGGGCGTGAGCAGCGTCAGGTCGAGGTAGTTGCGGCCGTTGTTGGGCAGGCCCTCCAGCACTTCCTCGTCGATACGCGTGGCCGTTTCGACCTCCGACGCGTCGACGAGCGGGCGGCCCACGGTGACGCTGAGCCCCTCGAGCTGTACGGCTTCGAACGAGAGGTCGAGGTTCACCGTCTCACCCAGCCGCACCACGATGCCCGCACGCTCGATCCCGCGGATGAACTGCAGGGACTCGACGTTCAGGTCGTAGGTGCCGACGGGGAGGAGCGTGGCCACGAAGACGCCCGAGTTGTTCGTCGTGAGCTCCCGCGAGAGGCCGGTCTCCTGATGCCGTAGGACGACACGGGCCGAAGCGACGGGCTGTCCTCCGGGATCGGTGATCGTGCCCCGGATCACGCCGGTGGTCGCCTGCGACTGCGCGGCCGCCGAGGGGGCGAGGAGTACGAACAGGGCGAGCGCGGCCACACCCGCGCTCAGGTACCGCCATCGATGGGTCATCCAGCGCCTCCAGGGATGGTGGGCGGGGCCTGCGGCCGGTCGCGCCGCGGGCCGATGTGCGCTCCCCGCCGTGCGGCCCGGGCGATTCGGCCGGCGCGGCGCAGCGCAGAGCGCAGAACGGGGCAACATAGCGAAGCTTGAACCGTCGCGCGACGCAGACGCGGCCCGAGGCGTGTTCGTCGGGCGACGCCCCCCGCAGGAGCCCACCGCTCCCGGGTCCGCAAAGGGCCACACGCCGGTTGCTTGGGACCAGCCGTACCGCCGTCGGGACGAAGTGGCCCGGGACGACGGGTTCACGCGGCCAGGGACGGGCCTTCGCCTTGCCTACCCGGGGCGTTTCCGACACCTTTCGCCGCGACGCACGCGGACCCGTCGCCTGGCCGTTCACCGCCGGCCGCCGCATGGCCGGCTCGACCGCTCGACGCCTTGCCCAGACGCACAGACCTCGACTCCATCCTCATCCTGGGCTCGGGCCCCATCGTCATCGGTCAGGCGTGCGAGTTCGACTACTCCGGCACCCAGGCCGTGCGCGCCCTTCGTGAGGAGGGCTACCGGGTGATCCTGGTGAACTCCAATCCCGCCACGATCATGACCGACCCCGATCTGGCGGACCGCACCTACATCGAGCCGCTCACGCCCGACTGGGTGGCGCGCGTGGTCGAGCGCGAGAAGCCCGACGCACTGCTCCCCACCATGGGCGGCCAGACCGCGCTCAACATCGCCATGGAGCTGTCGAAGCGCGGCGTGCTCGACGAGCACGGAGTCGAGCTCATCGGCGCCAATCGGCGTTCCATCGAGATGGCCGAAGACCGCGAGGCGTTTGCCGCGGCCATGGAGCGCATCGGGCTCGCGGTGCCCCACGGCGGGTTCGCCCGCTCCCTCGACGAGGCGCTGAGCATCGTCGAAGACACGGGGTACCCGGCCATCATCCGGCCCAGCTTCACGCTGGGCGGCACGGGTGGCGGCATCGCGTACAACCGCGCCGAATTCGAGACGCAGGTGCGCAAGGGGCTCGACGCTTCGCCCATCGGCGAGGTGCTCATCGACCGTTCCGTGATCGGCTGGAAGGAGTACGAACTCGAGGTCGTGCGCGACGCGTCCGACAACGTGATCATCGTCTGCTCGATCGAGAACGTCGATCCCATGGGCGTGCACACGGGCGATTCGATCACCGTGGCTCCCGCGCAGACCCTCACCGACGTCGAGTACCAGCGCCTTCGGGATGCCTCGATCGCGATCATCCGGGAGATCGGCGTGGAGGCCGGCGGCTGCAACATCCAGTTCGCGGTGAGTCCCGAAACCGGCGAGGTGCTGGTCGTCGAGATGAACCCGCGGGTGTCGCGCTCGTCCGCGCTGGCGTCGAAGGCGACCGGTTTCCCCATCGCGCGGGTGGGCGCCAAGCTGGCGGTGGGGTACCGGCTGCACGAACTCCCCAACGACATCACGCGGACCACGCCGGCGTCATTCGAGCCCGTGCTGGACTACACGGTGGTGAAATTCCCCCGCTTCGCCTTCGAGAAGTTCCCCGAAGTGGCGCCCGTGCTCGGCGTGCAGATGAAGGCGGTGGGCGAGACCATGGCCGTCGGGCGCACGTTCCGGGCCGCGTGGCAGAAGGGGCTTCGCGGGCTCGAGATCGGCCGGGACGGTTGGAGCACCGCGGCCGACCCGGGCGACGACGGACTCAGCGACACCGACGACGAAACGCTGCTCGCCGCGCTGCGTCGGCCCACCGCCGAACGGCCGTTCCAGCTCAAGCGCGCGCTGGAGCGGGTGCTGGATGGTCGGGAGGCAAGCGGCGCCGACGGGGAGGCCGAGCCGTCGACCCTGTCGATGGAGGCGGTGCGCGAGGCGACGGGGTTCGACCCCTGGTTCCTGGAACAGCTCACGGAGCTCATCCGGCTCGAACGCTGGTACGCGGCGTTGCCCGAAGTCGACGCGACGGCCCTGCGACGCATGAAGCGCAACGGCTTCAGCGACGCGCAGCTCGCCCGGCTGCGCGGCGAGAGCGAGCGCGAGGTCCGCGAGCGCCGCTGGGCGATGGGTGTGCGCCCC
>RFGQ01000296.1 GCA_003695865.1 Gemmatimonadota bacterium
CCGTCTCGGTGTTCATGACGCTCGACGAGCGGGCGCGGGTGCGCGAACACCGCTTCGAGCGCACGGTCGTCCGCAGCCGGCACCGCCTCTCGTACGAACAGGCGCAGGCGGCGCTCGACGGAACGGTGCCGATCGGCGAGCCCACGGACGACGCGCTACGGGCGCTGGCGAGGCTCGGGCGGGTGCTGGCCGAGCGACGGTCGACCCGCGGGGCGCTCGACTTCGACCTCCCCGAGGCGCGGGTTGTGCTCGGAGACGACGGCGCTCCGGTGCGCATCGAGCGCGTGGAGCGGCTCGAAACGCACCGGCTCATCGAGTCCTTCATGCTGCTGGCCAACGAGGTCGTGGCGCACGAGTGCGCCCGGCGGCGGTTGCCGATCCTCTACCGCGTGCACGATCCGCCGCCGCCCGACCAGATGCGGGAGCTGAGGCAGTTCCTGGCGTCGTATGGCCTCAAGGTGAAGGGCAGGGGGTCGATCCCGCCCGGCGAACTTCAGCGTGTGCTCGAGGCGGTACGCGGCACGCCGAAGGAAGCGCTGGTCACCAAGGTCGTGCTGCGCTCGATGGCGCGCGCCCGCTACGATGCCCGCAACCTGGGGCACTACGGACTGGCGGCCGAATGGTACTGCCACTTCACCTCACCGATCCGCCGGTACCCCGATCTGTGGACGCACCGCGTGGTGGTGCGCTCGCTCATCGAGGGCGAGCCACCGCTGGATCGCTGGGAAGCCGACGAGCGGCGTATGGTGGCCGCGCACTGCAGCCGCCGCGAGCGCGCGGCCGACGACGCGGAGCGCGAGAGCGTGGCGATGAAGAAGGTCGAATACATGGAGCGTCATCTGGGCGAGACGCTGTCGGGCGTGATCAGCGACGTGCGCTCCTTCGGTTTCTTCGTGCTCCTCGACGACGCCTTCGTGGAGGGCCTCGTGCACGTGAATCAACTCCACGACGACTACTACGTATACCAGGACCGCAACCACACGCTCGTGGGCGAGCGGACACGCCGCCGGTTCCGCCTGGGGGACCGGGTGCGGGTCACGGTGGCTCGGGTCGATCGCCAGGAGCGGCGGATCGACTTCGTTCTGGCCGATTGACACCCGAATCGGCGGATCCTAAGCTGGCACGGACCCACCTCCAGCCTTCCGGAGTGCCATGGCCGCGGACAGCGTCGTCTACTATTCGCCCCGCGGGGGCGAGGTGAGCGAGGTCGTACAGCGCTTCGTCTCGGCCCGGGGCATGCGCATCGAGCGCCCCGACGGTCCGGACGGGCTGGTCGCCCTCATCAACCGCTCCTTCCCGGCGGCGGTGGTGGTCGACGCCACCGGAGACGGCGACGCGCTCCTGCCGCTGTGCCGTGAGCTCAAGCGCGACGCCTTCACGGCGATCGTGCCGCTGGTGGTAATCGCGCCCGACGAGCGCGACGAGCTGGCCGCCGATGCGCTCGCAGCGGGTGCGGACGACGTGATCGCGGAGCACCACGACGAGCGCGAGGCCGATCTGCGCCTGGATCTGGCGATGAGGCGGGCGGCGCGTGACGTGGCCGTCCACCCCACGACGCGGCTACCCGGCACGGTTCAGATCGAGCGGGACATCGGAGAGCGGCTGCAGTCGGGCCAGCTCTTCGGCGTCTGCTACGCCGACCTCGACTCCTTCAAGGAGTTCAACGACCGCTACGGGTACAACCACGGAGACCGTGTCATCCTGCTGCTCTCGCGCATTCTGCGCGACATGGTCCGGGGCCTGGCTCCGGGCGGTTTCGTGGGTCACATCGGCGGCGACGACTTCATCTTCAACGTGCCGCTCGAGTACCTCGAACAGGTCTGTGACGAGATCATCCTGCTGTTCGACGAGTTGATTCCCTACCAGTACACGGAAGAGGATCGTAAGGCGGGGTTCTTCCTCGGGAAGGACCGGCGTGGTAGCGTTCACCGTGTGCCGCTCATGACCCTCTCGATCGGCGTGGTGACCAACCAGGGGCAGCCGTTCACACATACGGCACAGGTCAGTGAGCTGGCGGCCG
Organism: Gemmatimonadota bacterium; assembly: GCA_003695865.1. GTDB lineage: Bacteria > Gemmatimonadota > Gemmatimonadetes > Longimicrobiales > Gaopeijiaceae > J028. Next base: position 2,021 of record RFGQ01000296.1, read on the forward strand.
AGATGAAGTCCTACGCGAAGACGCTTCCGGGCTCGGTCTACGTGGTCGACCGGCGGCACAAGACGACATCCCTCGAACCCCTCGAAACCGCGCCCGCGGCCGGCTGAGCCGGGGGCGGAACAGACGACAGCATGGTTCAGAGCGTAACGTGTCCCGAGTGCGGGACGGTCTTTCCCATCGATCCCGCGAAGGTGCCGGCCGGCGGGGTGCGCGCCCGCTGCTCGGTGTGTCCGGCCATCTTCCTGGTCGACGATTCCACGCTCGGCCCCGAAGAGGCGCTCGCCACCGCCCGGGCTGAGACGCCGGCGCCCGACACCGACGGCCTGATCCTCTCGGACAACATGGGCGTCGGGGCGGGCGAGTCGGCCGTCGAGCAGCTCAACGTCGAGACGAACGTCTTCGGTGAGCGCGAGATCATGCTCGACGACCCGGTCGCGCCGCCGGCGGTGGACGAGGCTCCGGCCCTGGCCGACGAGCCGGCTCCGGCCGTGGCCGACGAACCCGAGGCGATGGTGGCCGACGAGCCAGCGGCGGCCCTGGCCGACGAGCCCGCGGCGATGGTGGCCGACGAGCCGGCTCCGGCCCTGGCCGACGAGCCCGAGGCGGTGGTGGCCGACGAGCCCGAGGCGGTGGTGGCCGACGAGCCCGAGGCGATGGTGGCCGACGAGCCTGCGGTGGACGAGGCGCCCGGCCCGGCCGTCAATCCCTTCCAGTTCGGCAAGCGTTCACCCGAGGACAAGGCCCGCTCGCTCGCACGCAGCCTGGTGTCGGACATCATCGCCTACCACGCAGACAAGCATGCCGCTGCGCTCGCGGCGGGGACGCTGGCGAGCGAGTTCGAGGAAGAGATCGAGAAGTCTCTCAAGGAATACCGCGATCAGGTCGACCCCTCGGTGGCCGAGAACAACCGCTTCTTCACCGAGGCGCTCAACGAGATCCTGGCGCGCGGAGACACGGTCTTCGACCTCGGTGTCTGAACGGGCGGCGAACGGGCGAAAAGTCAATCACAGCAACGGGTTTCGCGGTTGATGCCCCGGGGGGTCCCGGGTATATTCCGCCGGGCGAGGGGTCGTCCCAGGGGACGACCCCTCGCGTTCATTCTGTGCCACCACGGACGCGGGGAGCATGAGCAAGGAAGCGCTCGACACGCTGGAGCGGCTGGGCGGACGGCTCGGCGAACTCAGGGGGTATCTTTGACGTCGAGGCCAAGCAGAAGCGCCTGGCCGAGCTGGAAGCCCGCATGTCGGAACAGGGGTTCTGGGACGCCCCCGACCAGGCCCGCGAGGTCATCGACGAGGCGAACCGGCTCAAGGCCTGGATCGAGCCGCTGACCCAGCTCGAGGCCCGCGTCGCCGAACTGCGCGAGCTCGGAGAGCTGCTCGAGGTGGAAGAGGATCCCGACCTCGACGCGGAGCTCGGCCGCGAGGTCGAGGCGCTCGAGCCACGCGTTGAAGCGCTCGAGCTTCGCACGATGCTCCAGGGCAGCGACGACCACCGGGGCGCGATCCTCACGGTCCATCCCGGTGCCGGCGGTCTGGAGTCGCAGGACTGGGCCGAGATGCTCACGCGCATGTACACCCGCTGGGCCGAGCGGCGTGGCTACGACGTGAAGGTGCTCGACATGCAGCCGGGCGAGGAAGCGGGCATCAAGTCGGCCACGCTCGAGATCCAGGGTGATCACGCCTACGGCTATCTCAAGGCCGAGAAGGGGGTGCACCGTCTGGTTCGCATCTCGCCCTTCGACGCGCAGTCCCGGCGGCACACGTCGTTCGCGAGCGTGTTCGTCTACCCGCTCGTCGACGACGATATCGAGATCGAGATCGACGAGTCCGATCTGCGCATCGACACGTTCCGGGCCTCGGGAGCCGGCGGGCAGCACGTCAACAAGACCGACTCGGCCATCCGTATCACGCACCTCCCGACGGGCATCGTGGTGGCGTGTCAGCAGGAGCGCTCGCAGCACAAGAACCGGGCGACGGCCATGAAGATGTTGCGGGCGGCCCTCTACGAGCGCGCGCTCGAGGAGCGCGAGAAGGAGCGCGAGGCGCTCGAGGCCACGAAGACCGACATCGGGTGGGGCAACCAGATCCGCTCCTACGTGTTTCAGCCCTACACGATGGTGAACGACCATCGCACCGAGCTGAAGGTCGGCGACGTGAACCGCGTGATGGACGGCGACATCGACCCGTTCATCGAAGCCTATCTCAAGAAGTTCGGCGGGCAGTCGGCGGCCTGAGCGAGCCGCCGACGGCCGTCCGAACCCCAGGCAGGGCCTCCGGGTCCGGGACGCAGGGATGAGCGAAGAGCTGAACCAGGTGGAGCGCGTCCGGCGCGAGAAGCTCGAGGCGCTGCAGGAGCGTGGGCTCGAGCCGTACGCGTACAACTACCCGCGCACGCACGCGTCGGCGGACGCGCGTGTGCTCTTCGAGCAGGCCGAGGCCGCGGACGACCTCGACGAGAACGGCCACGGGGCCGTCGTGGGGGTCGCCGGGCGCATCGTGAGCTACCGCAGCCACGGCAAGAGCGCCTTCGCCCATCTCGAGGACGGGGCCGGGCGCATTCAGGTGTACTTCCGCAGGAACGTGCTGGGCGAAGAGGCCTACGAGGCGCTCGAGCTTGCGGATCTCGGCGACTGGGTGGGCGTCACGGGTCCGCTGTTCCGTACGCGCACCGGTGAGGTCACGGTCCAGGCCGACTCGTGGGCCATGCTGGCCAAGTCGCTCCGCCCGC
>RFGQ01000297.1 GCA_003695865.1 Gemmatimonadota bacterium
ACGGAGCCGACCTGCGCGAGGCGCTGGCGCCCGAGCGCCTGGCCGCGGCCGTGGCCCGCCGCCTCGACGCCGCCGACGCCGAAGAGGCGGGTGCCTGGATCGACGCGGCGGTGCGGGCCCTGGCGGGCGCCCGATGACGACGAGAAAGGCCTAGGAGCGTTTGACACTGACGTCGCTGCAGACGGTTTCGGGCGTGCTGCCCGAGCCACTGGCGCTCGAGACCGGCTTCTCGGCGCTGGTCGTGCCGAGCGGACGCCTGCGCCGCGAACTGGGGCTGGCGCTGCGCCAGGACCTGCTGGCGCACGACGACGCCGTGGCGGCGGCGATCGCTTCGCTGCGTGGATCGCCCGCGGAGCAGTTGACGGGGGGCGCGGCGATCCTGGCCCGGGTGCTCGGACTAGACCAGGTCGAGCGCGACCTGCGTGCCGAGAAGGACGGGTCCGCCGATGCCGCGCCCTCGCCGGCGGGCGACCTCGGCGCCCGGTTGGCCGAACTGGAACCTGTGCCCATGCGGCTCTCCGAACTCGAGGAACGCTTGCGCGATCTTCGGGCCGACGCGGTCGAGGTCGCGGGCGACCTCGAGGTCGAGAACATGGAGTGGCTGCGCCAGCGGCAGGATGCCGAGACGCATCTACAGGCATACCGCGACCGGGCGCGGGAGCTCAAGGGACGCCTCGGTGAGCTCCGCGCACGCGGTGCCGAGTCGACCTGCCCCACGTGCGGCCGGGAGCTCGAGGGGCTGCTCGACACCGTCGTGAAGCAGCTCGAGGAAGAGTGGGAGTCGGTCGTGCAGGACGGCCGCTGGTGGAAGCGCCGGCGAGAGCAGCTCGAACTCAAGCCTGAGAAGCTGCGTTCGCTCGAGGGGCGCTCGATCCGACTACAGGCCGAAATCGAGCGCCTCACCGAAGAGGTGGAGCGCCTGCGCGGGCAGCAGAGCGAACTCCTCGAAGTACGCCGTCGCATGGCCGAAGCGGACGTGCCGCCCGAGCCGTCCACTCCGCACGGACGTGCACTGCGGGCGCTCGAGGACGAGATCCGGGACGAGGCCCGGGAGCTGCTGCTCACTCGGCTGAGTCGCGCACTGAACCGGCTTTCGGCAGGCCGCGTGCTCGGCGTGGTGGACGACGCGGATGCGCGGCCGCGCCTCGTGCTCGACGAGGGAGCCCAGGAGCCCGCATCGGACGACGAATGCGCGATGTTCGGGCTGGGGCTTCGCCTCGCGCTGGCCGATCTCGTCACGCGGCGTGGCGCGGCGCCCGGTACGCTCGTGTTGGGCGAGGACTTCGACCGGCTGCCGCACGACGCGCGCATCCGCGCCATCGTGCTCATGCGTGCGCTGTCGCGCCGGGTGCCTCAGATCCTGCTCTTCTGCCCGGGCGAAGTGGCGGGGCTGGTGCCCGAGTCGTTCGACCGCGTCATCGAGATCCGCGAGCGGGAAGGCGGAGGCGCGGTCGTCGTCCGCACCGTTCGCACGGGCCTGGGCAGAATCCAGGTGCACTGAGAGGCGCGGGCCGCCTTCAACGCCCCAGCGTCTGCCAGGCCAGCAGTCGCTCTCGCCACCGGGCGAACGAGGCGGCGTCGCCGCCCTCCAACGCCGCCTGCGTGAGGGCGGCGTAGGCCCACGCGTAGTAGTTCGGGATGCCGGCCGAGGGGCGATCCGGCCAGAAGGCCCACGCGTCGGGGATGCCGCCACGGTGCACGAACACGCGGTCCACGAGCGTAGCGGTACGCCCCACGTCGACCCGGCGCCCCGTGACCGGCGCCACCCGGTCGTCGGCGACGCGGTGGACTCCGGGGAGCGAGTCCACTCCGGCGCCCACGAGCCGGTACGCGAGGCCCTGACGCACGACCTGGTCCTCGAGTCCCAGCGTATGCAGCGCCGTGCCGCTCGACGCGAAGTAGACGGGCCGGTCGCCGAGCGACCGGGCGATGATCGCCATGGCGAGCTGGTGCCAGGGGAGCACGATCATGTCGGCGGGCAGGTTCGCGCGCGCGGCTCCAAGGTTGATCGAGCGCGCCCGGTCGAGCCTGAAGTACCCCTCGGGGCTCGTCACGCCGTCGATGGTCGCGTCGTCGAGGTCGAGCACGGGCCCGGAGGGGGCGCGGATCGGTTGTGGTAGTTCGATCAACACCCGCGTCGGGTCGGCGGGCGTGCCGGGCGCAACGTAGGCGGCCGGGCCGCGCGACGGGTCGTACGGGCGCTGGCAGACGATCCGTGTGGGCGTCGAGTCGGGGTCCTCGCCGGGACCGCAGGGACGGCTGAGGTCGCGAATCTGCCGGGCGTACCAGGGCGTGTTGAGGTACGACGTCACCACCACGATCACGTCCCGGCGTAGTCCCTCGACCTCCTGCAGATACCAGAGCGGAAACGTGTCGTTGTCGCCGTTGGTGAAGAGCACCCCGTAGGGTTCGACGCTCATGAGCAGGTTGTAGGCCCAGTCGCGCGCGGCGTAGTCGCCGCTCCGCTCCGCCCACGGCGCGTTGAGCACGCCCGGCACCAGGGCCACCAGCAGGACCGGCGCCGCGGCGCGCGTCGAGCGGAGGCGGGCCGCCAGTCGCTGCCAGAGGGCGCAGAGTCCCACGCCGGCCCACAGGCCGAACACCGAGAACCCGATCAGGAAGAAATAGTCTCGCTCTCGCACCTCGTTGAGCGTGCGGTCGTTGCCCGGCGTCGCGAACGAGTAGCCGTACTTGAAGTTCAGGTAGACGACGAGGCCCGCGGTGAGGGTGGCGAGCAGAACGATCCCATAGAGGGCGGCCTGCCGGTCGTGCCGCGCCACCGCCGCGAGGCCGACCGCGCAGAGCATCAGAAAGAGCAGCGTGAACGGCAGCCGGCCGAGGGCCAGGAGGGGGTTCTCGCCCTGCACCGAGCGGCTCCACTGCCAGTCGAGGTACTGAACGAAGTTGGCGACCTGCATCGTGAGGGGCGCCTGGCGGGGCAGCAGGGGCGGCTTGTCGTACTGCTCACGCCGCAGCGCCGCAGACAGGTCGTCGCACCCGGCCTGCCCCCAGGTGGCCACGCTGAGCATGGCGGCGGCGGTCGACTCGCACGTGGGTTCGGCCTCGTTGATCGTGGGGTGAAGGGCCGAGCGCAGCGGCAGAAAAAGGTGGACCGAAAGCCCCACCAGTACCGCGAGGACGCCCCACCCGTAGAGCCGCGGCCTCAGCAGGCTCGCCGGCCGAACGGTGAACACGAACACGGCGAGCGCGGGCGCCGCGAGGAACGCCATCAGGTGGTTGCCGACCGAGAGCGCGAGGATGAAGGCGACCAGCACGAGCAGCCGGTCGCCGCCGCCGCTGCGCACGCCCGCCCGCCAACGCAGCGCCAGCCAGGTGAGCAGCGCGACGGTGAAGAGCGAGACCGTGTAGACCTTCTCGTTCACGTTCGACTGGTTCCACACGGTGAACGCGGTCGCGCTGATCACGACCGCCGCGGCGGCTCCGAGCAGGCGTTGGCGCCGCTCGGAGACGACACCGCCCAGCAGTTCGTGCACCACGAGGAACCAGAGCCCGTGCGCCGCGGCGCTCATCGCGGCGCTGAACAGGTTGATGCGCACGGCCACGGGCAGGCCGAGAGGGGCGAGCAGCAGCTCCCAGGTGCGGCCCAGCAGTACGAAGAGCGGATTCCCGGGCGGGTGGGGAATGCCCAGGATGTGGCTGGTGGCGATGTACTCGCTGGTGTCCCAGAACGCGGTCGTGGGCGCGAGCGTCGAGGCGTAGAGCGCGAAGACGGCGGCCGTGGCCCCTGCGGCCCAGGCGTAGGGAGGGCGTGGCGCCCCGGTCACGGCCCCGTGCTCGGATGCAGGTGCAGCACGCCCCACTCATCCACCCGCGCCCGCCAGCCGCTGGGCACCCAGGTGGTGGCGCTGTACTCGAGCACGAGAGTGGGCCCCTCGAGTTCGTGGCCGGCGCGCAGGTCGCGTCGCCAGACCCGCGCGGCCTCGACCTCCTGCCCACGTTCCACCAGACGCCACGGCTCGAGCCGGGGCGGCCCCTCGGCCGGGTCCAGCCGTCGCGGCTCCACGTGGGCGCCGGGCGCGGCGGCGGCCACGCGCAGCGTGACGGCTTCCGGCGCGCGTTCCGGATAGGCGTAGCCGTAGCGGGCGCGGTGGGCCTGGTGAAAGGCGTTGCGCCAATCGGGTGCGGCGGGCACGCGCAGCTCAAAGCTCTGCCCGGGGTAGCGCGCGTCCACTTCGCGCTGGAGGGTGAGCACGTCGCGCGCCGCGCCCTCGGCCACGAGCGCCTCGGCCGCCGCCGCGTCCAGCTCTTCGAAGGCCGCCGCGATGCGCTCGTCCGCGTCGGGCGCCGCACCGCTCACCAGCACCGTTCGCGACGCCTCGCGGACGACGTCGGCCGAGAGGATTCCGTACGCGGACAGCGTTCCCGGATCGGGCGGCACGAGGGCGCCGCGTGCGCCCAGTCGCTCGGCGAGCCCCGCCACGTGAAGCGCGCCGGCGCCGCCGAAGGCCACCACCATGAAGTCGGCCGGATCGTGGCCCCGTTCGACCGAGATCACCCGAAGGGCGCGCTCCATGGCGGTGTCGGCCACCGCGAGCACGCCCTCGGCGGCCTCCTCGAGCGAGGTGCCGAGCGCCTCGGCGAGCTCGGCGAGCGGCCCCTCGACGGCGTCGCGGTCGAGCGTGCCCTCGCCCCCCAGGAAGGCGTCGGTGGGCAGGCGACGCAGCCACACGTGTGCGTCGGTCACCGTCAGACCGGTCCCGCCACGCCCGTAGCAGATCGGGCCGGGGTCGGCCCCGGCCGAGCGGGGCCCCACGCGCAGCGCGCCGCCGGGATCCACGCGGGCGAGGCTGCCGCCGCCCGCGCCCACCGTGTGGATGTCGACCACCGGCAACGCCACGGGCTGGCCCCCGATGCGGAACTCGCGGGTGCGCAGCGGCCGGCCCGGACAGAGCGAGACGTCGGTGGAGGTGCCGCCCATGTCGAACGTGATCACCCGCTCCCATCCCGCGCGGCGCGCCCATGCGAGCGCGCCTACCACCCCGCCCGCGGGCCCCGACAGCACCGTGTGCGCGGGCTCGGCCACGGCCCGCTCGACGGAGAGCGCGCCCCCGTTCGAGCCCATGATGCGCACGCGCTCGGCGCCCGATTCCCGGGCGATGCGACCGAGGTAGCGCGACATGACGGGCGCCACGTACGCGTTCACGACCGTCGTGGAGGCGCGCTCGTATTCGCGGTACTCGGGCAGCAGGGCAGACGACAGCGACACGGGCACGGCGAGGTCGGCGAGGGCGTCGCCGACCGCGCGCTCGTGGTCGGGGTTCGCGTAGGCGTGCAGCAGCACGACCGCCACGGACTCGGCGTCGCGGACGCGGTCGGCGAGGTCGGCCAGCTCACCGGGGTCGAGCGGCTCGACCTCTTCGCCGTCGGGGCCCAGGCGGCCGGCGATGCCGATGCGGTCGCCGCGGGCCACGAGGGGTGGGGGGCGGTGGCCGACGAGCGCGTAGAGCTGTGGCCGGTCCTGGCGGCCGATCTCGATCACGTCTTCGAAGCCGCGGTTGGTGACCAGGGCCACCCGGGCGCCGCGCCGCTCGAGCAGGGCGTTCGTGGCCACGGTCGAACCGTGCAGCAGCAGGAACGCGGCACCCTCCTCCACGAAGCTTCGCACCCCCTCGAGCACGGCGTCGGCGGGATCGGCGGGCGTCGAGGGGACTTTCAGGACGTGCAGCCCGCCCTCGTCGTCGAGGTGGAGCACGTCGGTGAACGTGCCCCCCGTGTCGACGGCCAGGATTCGCGTCGTCTTCCGGTCGGCGTTCTGCGGCATATGTTGGTGCGTTCCCGATCCACGTCCGATTCCGAGGGACGCATGGAGCTACACCCTTCCTTCGACGCATTCAAGGGGGCGGCGGCCGGCGCCGGGGTCGTGCCCGTGTGGCGCGAGATCCTGTTCGACGTCGACACCGCCGTGACGGCGTACGCCAAGATCGCGCGTCCGCCCTTCGGCTTCCTGCTCGAGTCGGTCGTCGGGGGAGAGCAGTGGGCGCGCTACACCTTTCTGGGGAGCGAGCCCTCGGGTGCGTGGCGCCTGAAGGACGGTGCCGTCGAGTGGTGGACGCCCGAGGGCGGATGGGCCGCCGTCGAGACCGACGACCCTCTGGCCGACTTCGACCGGCGACTGCGCGAACGGGCGCCCGTCGCCGACTCCGGACTGCCCAGGCTCTGGGGCGGTGCGGTGGGGTTCTTCGGTTACGACGTGGTGCGCCACATCGAACGCCTGGGCGAGGGGCCGAGCGACGACCTCGGGCTTCCCGACGGGCTGTTCCTCTTCGTCGACACGGTGCTCGCCATCGACAACCTGCTGGGTCGCGCGATGGCCATCTCGAGCGTGCCCGTCGAGCCGGGCCTCGACGAAGCGGAGTTGCGCGCGCGCTACGAGGCCGCGGCGGAGCGGACGGCCGAACTCGTGCGTCGGCTGGAGGAGGGTGCGTCTCCCCCGCCACTCACGCTGACGGCCGAGCCCGACGAAGACCCGCCGTTCACGAGCTCGACGAGCCGCGAGGCGTTCGAGGCCGCGGTCGAGCGGGTGCGCGAGTACATCCTGGCGGGCGACGCCTTCCAGGTGGTGCTCAGCCAGCGCCTCGGCATGCCGCTCGAGGCGTCGCCGTTCGACCTCTATCGCGCCCTGCGCTCCCTCAACCCGTCGCCCTATCTGTACTTTCTGGAGCTCGACGGACTGACGCTGGTGGGATCGTCACCCGAAGTGCTCGTGCGCCTGGAAGACGATGTGGTCACGGTGCGGCCCATCGCGGGGACGCGCCCGCGCGGCGCCACGCCCGAAGAGGACCGGGCCCTGGCCGACGACCTGAAGGCCGACGAGAAGGAGCTCGCCGAACACCGCATGCTCGTGGACCTCGGCCGCAACGACGTGGGGCGCGTGGCCGAGTACGGGAGCGTGCACGTGCCCGACCTGATGGTCATCGAGCGCTACTCGCACGTCATGCACCTGGTGAGTCAGGTCGAAGGGCGGCTGCGCCGCGGGCTCGGAGCGGTGGACGTGTTCCGTGCCTGTTTCCCAGCGGGCACGGTCTCGGGAGCCCCCAAGGTGCGCGCGATGGAGATCATCGACGAGCTCGAACCGGTGCGCAGGGGGCCCTACGCGGGAGCCGTCGGGCATTTCGGGTGGGGCGGTCGTTCCATGGACACGGCCATCACGATCCGCACGGTCGTCGTGACCGAGGGCCGCGCCTACGTGCAGGCCGGCGCCGGGGTGGTCGCCGACTCGGACCCGGCCCGCGAGTACGACGAGACGCTCAACAAGGCGCGGGCCCTGCTCAGGGCCGGCGCCATGGTCGGGCGCGGGTCCCGCTGAGGGTTCCCGCGAGCGCGGTCGACGTTCTCGGCTCTCGGCGAGGCGCGCGGCTGCTCCCCGTTCCCATCCGCTCCGGGCGACCGGGCTATCCTGCCGCCCGCAGTGCTTCCACGTGACGGAGTAGCTCGGACCGCGGAACGCGTGAGAAGCGAAGATCGCCCGTCGAGTCGACGATGAAATAGGTCGGAGTCTCCCAACTCCGGAAGGCGTTGTTCACGGCACCGCCCTGGTCGAAGTAAAGGGGTAGGTCGGCATAGCCTTGTCGGCGCAGGTAGGGGGCGGCGTCCGAGTCGACGGGATCCGCGCTGACGACGACGAGGGGGACCCCCGTGTCTTCGAGTCTCCTTCCCAGCTCGCGCAGCGCAGGCAATTCCTCGAGGGAGTATCCACAGTAGCGCGACCAGAAAGCGATCACGGCGACCTTTTCTCCGACCAGTTCGCGGAGGCGTGCATGCGTGGAGCCATCCATGGCGACCAGGTCGAGAGGGCCGTGCAGGACAGTGCGCTCGGCGAGAGCGTTCGTGTGGCTGATCATCTCGCGTCGCGCCCGGCGGACCTGCACTGCCCAGGCGTCCGGTCCGAGATACTGCCGCACGGCGTGGATCAGACGGGTCTGCTCCGGGCCGGGCGGCAGGGGATCCGCCGCAAGTCGAGCCACCGGCTCGGCGGCCGTCACCGTGTCGCCGGCGGAGAGCAGGACCTCGGCGGCCGATGCGAAGACATCTCGATCCCAGACCATCTTCGATGCGAGGAGTAGCGTATCAGCGGCGGCGGACACTCTACCTGCTGCGAACAGCGCTCTTCCCAGCAGCGCGAGCGTGTGTCCGCGCTCCTCCTGCATGACCCTGGCGAACCGGGATCGGGGGACATCGAGCGGTCGCGTGGCGTCGTCCGGCGCATGTTCGAGGTCCTCTCGCAACGCGTCCATCGCGCGCGGGGCCCACTCCGGGCGGTCGAGGAGCGTCCGTATCGCGAGGTCTCGCGTTTCGGGACTCTGTAGGAGCCGAACCGTCCAGCGCGAGACGAGTTCGCTCACCCCCGTTCGCTGGGCCAGTATCAACGCCTGCTGGCCGACCACCGGCAAGCGTGACTCGGGTGTCTTCCACATCACCTCGAGCGAATCCAGAGCACGCATCGGTTGGTCCTTCCAGTATAGGCCGAAGATGGTGGCCATCCGCTCCTGCACGGCGCGGCGCTCGTTGGGCGCCTCCTTCACCAGCCGACCACGCCAGTACTCGAAGCGGAGCGAATCTCCCACGCCCTGGGCGTACAGCGTGAGCCCTCGCAGCACCCTTTCCGGCAGCGTGGTCCGGGCCTCATAGCGCACGTGGAGGTCGGCGAACCGCTCGCGGTGACGCGCGAGGAGGGCTTCTCTCTCCTCGGGAGTGCTGAGCGCGTCTGCGAAGAAGAGGACACTCGACCAGGCGAGCGGGTCGCGAGGGAACAGTTCCGTAGCCCTCAGAGCGGCCTGATGGGCTCGGGGGAAGTGGGTCGGTGCCCATTCGGCCTGTTCTGCGTCGAGCGCAGGCAGACCCGGCTTGCTTCCGTCTTCCGAGACCCGCAGGTCCCAGAGCCTTCCATTGTTGGTATCGATCCGCTCTCCGGTCGTATCCTCGACCGCGAACACACCGTAGGCTGCCTGGGCGGGGAGTTCGAAGCGACCCACGTATACCCCGTCCCGTCTCGGACGCAGGAGCGCCCATTGTTCGTTGCGGTCCGCCGGGATGCTCGCTCCGCGGATCCTCCCCCGCAGTCGGACTTCGCGGTCTCCGACCAGGTGTCCGGCGGGTCGGTAGTGTACTTCGACGACCGTGCCCGCCAGCGGATGGGTCGGCGAGAAGCTGAGAGTGCCCACGCTGGCTGCTGCCGCCGCCCGGTCCCGCTGAGTTAGGACCAGACCGACCATCGCAAGTGCCAGAGCCACTCCCACCGGGGTGATGATGGCGCTCAAACGCCTGCGGGAGGACGTGTCGGCCGGCGAGCCCTGAGGCGCATGCACGGCCTGAGGCATGACGACGATGTCTCCCGCACGAAGCCGATCCAGGACGCGGGTGCGGAGCCCGCGCGGGAGCGCCGGCGGCGGGGTGCTCCGGGCCATCTCGTCGACCTGACGAATCTGACCGAGGGTCCGCCTGCAGCGATCGCACGACATGAGGTGTCGGCTCACCCGGGCCCGAACCTCTCCGCTCAGCTGGTCGTCCGCGTATTCGGTGAGACGGGAGAAAGACGGGTGAAAGATCGGTCGCCACATCAGAGTCGATCCTTGAGAAGGCGGCGCAGAGTCGTGCGGGCCCGACTCAAACGCGCCCGCGACGATGTAACCGAAATGCCCAGCAGTTGTGCGATCTCGTCGTGCGTATACCCCTCCAGCACCTTGAGCACGAAGACGGTGCGATACCGGTCGGGGAGGGAGAGGACCGCGTCTTGAATGACGAGGTAGGTCTCGGATTGGGCGGGGGGTGCCGAGCGATCGATGACCAGGCCGGTCCTACGAATCCGCATGCGTCGTCCGCGGCGGCGCAGCCGAGCGATGCAATCCCGGGCTGCCGTCGTGCGGAGCCAGCTCAGAAAGGCTCCTCGATGCGAGTAGGAACGAAGGGCTCTGGGAAGCGAAAGGAAGACATCCTGGACGACGTCTTCGGCCTCATCGGGGCTCGCCAACAGCCGCAGCGCCAGGGCGAATACCGCGGATGCGTACTCGTCGTAGAGTTGGCCCAGCGCATCGGCCGAGCCGCATCGTGCCTGTTCGATGATGGCGCAGAGCTCATCTGCGGGCATGCCCACAACGTCGACCCCGGCTCGAGGAACGCCACTTCCTTCGTTCCCAGAATGTCACCAGGTGCTGCGAACGTGACAGGCGATCCGCCTGTCCTCAGCCTCCCAGTTCGTCGTAGAGGGTGGCGATCGTCCGGATCCCCAGCTCGAACGCCTCCACCGCGAACCACTCGTTGGGCGCGTGCAGGTTGCAGCCGGGGTACGAGAACCCGATGAGCAGCGCCGGCGCTTCGAGTACGCGCTCGAACTCGCCGACGATGGGGATCGAGCCGCCTTCGCCCACGAGCACCGGGGGTCGTCCGAAGGCGCGTTCGAGCGCCCGGCGCGCCGCCTGTTCGAGACGTGCGTCGAGCCGGGCCCGCCACGGCCTGCCGCCGTGCAGCTCGTCGACGCGCACCCTCACACCGGGCGGCGTGACGCGCTCGACGTGGGCGCGGAACAGCTCGCCCACGCGCGCCGGGTCCTGGTCGGGCACCAGTCGGAAGCTGACCTTGGCCGTGGCCCGCGCGGGCAGCACGGTCTTGGCGCCTTCGCCGGTGTACCCCGAGAGCATGCCGTTGACGTCGCACGTGGGCCGGGACCAGCGCTTCTCGAGCGTGGAGTAGCCCTCCTCACCGCCCAGCGCCGTCACCCCGATCTCGCGCATGAACCCCTCCTCGTCGAAGGGCAGGCCGCGGATTTCCGCCCGCGTTTCTTCGTCCCACTCCACCACGTCGTCGTAGAAGCCCTCGATCGCGATGCGGCCGCGCTCGTCGTGCAGCGAGGCGACGATGCGGGCCAGGGCGTTCGCCGGGTTGACCACCGGGCCCCCGTATACGCCCGAGTGCAGGTCCGCGTCGGGCCCCTGAACGTGCAACTCGAAGTACGCGAGCCCCCGCAGCGAGTAGAGGATGGACGGGATACCGGGAGCGAAGAGGCCGGAGTCGGAGATGACCACCGCATCGGCCGCCAGTCGCTCGCGGTTGGCCTCGACGAAGGGCACGAGGTTCGGCGAGCCGATCTCCTCCTCACCTTCGGCGATCACCTTGACGTTGACCGGCAGTCGGCCGCGCGCCTTCAGGTGGGCTTCGATCGCCTTGACGTGCAGGTAGAGCTGTCCCTTGTCGTCGGCGGTGCCCCGGGCGTAGATACGGCCGTCGCGGATCACGGGCTCGAAGGGATCCGATTCCCACTCGTCCAGCGGCTCCACGGGTTGAACGTCGTAGTGCCCGTAGACGAGCACGGTGGGTGCGTCGGGTCCGGCTCCGAGCCACTCCCCGTAGACGACCGGATGCCGCGGGGTCTCGCACACCTCGGCTTCGAGGCCCGCTTCGCGCATGCGCTCGACCAGCCACTCGGCGGCCCGGCGTGTGTCGGCGTCGTGCTCCGACTGGGCGCTGATCGAGGGGATGCGCAGGAAGTCGAACAGCTCCTCGCGGTAGCGGTCCAGATCGCGGTCGATCGTTGCGGCGACTTCACTCATGGTGCGACTCCGTGAAACCCTCCGTGGGGGTATCCGTATCTAACGTGTGAGGTGGAAGGATGGGTTGTTGTGAAGACTGGGGAGCCTTCCCGTCGATCGTTCCGGCTGTTGAGCCTGTCGGGGGTTTGGTCACCCCCTAGATGAGCGGATCCACTTCAAGATCCTCTCGAAGTTCCTTCGAGCTTCCGAGGGGTGGACGGAAAAGGCGGCGGTCCGGAGTTTCGGGCCGCCGCCTGTCGTTTGTCGATCGTCTTCGTGCCGGGCTTCGGGGCCCGCACGGCACGCCCCGTGCGCGGCCCGCTACAGCATGGAGCGGATGCCCCACCGGTAGATGAACGTCATCAGGACCGACAGAACGGCAGCACCCGCCATGCCGCCGACCGAAAGCGCCACGGGCTCGTAGAACTCGAAGATCCCGACGCCGAGCATACCGCCGATCACGGCTCCGAACGCGCCGAGCACCATGATGATCGGGACGTGCCCGGGCTGCTCTTCCGGTCGCTTGATCATGGCGCGCATCGTGAGCCCGATGACGCCCCCCATCACGATCCAGATAGCGATTCCGATCCAGTTCTCCATTGCCCTGCGGTTCCCGCTCCGGGGTCCAAGATTGTGACGGCTCACGAATCTATCGGAGGAACCCGCCGACCGCTACGGGTGCCGGGACGCCCCCGGCGTTGACCCCCCGTCTGTGCGCGTCTACCCTGAGTGGAGCCTGCTTCGGCCCGGGGTCTGCCATGGTCGGCGCCGGGTGTGCCCCGCACGAAACGGTTGCGAGCCTTGAGCGACGACATCATCGATCTCACCTCGTACATCCAGCGGCGTGAGGAACAGGTCCGGGACGGCGAGCAGGAGCACGCCGACGGTCGCTCGTTCTTCTCGATCTGGGGCGGGGAGGGCGAGCGGTCTCGCTTCGCGCTGCCTCTGTGGCGATCGGTCTATCTCGCCGGCTGTCGGCGGGGGGCGTTGCTGTCGCGCCGGACCGGTGCGCGGGAGCTCGAGCCGCTCTTCGTGCTGGATCTGGGCGCCGAAGAGCCCCGCCTGAGCTTCGACGACGACGCGATCGACCCGCGGGCCGTGGAGCGTCACCCCTCGATCACCGAGACCGACGAGGGGGTCGTCGTGCACCTCGGGGTGCACCGCAATCACGAGTGGTTCATGCTGCTCGACGACCGGGCTCCCGATGCCGAACCCCTCGCCGAGCGAGCCCGAACGGACATCATGTTCCTCGCTGGAGAGTGCGCGGCTCTGGTGACGTTCTGGGGGCTCGATGGCCGCCCGGCCGGTGGGATCGCCGGGCTGCAGGGACCCGCGGTGGTCTACGAGGAAGCCGGCGAGGGGAGTGACGGAGGAGACGAAAAGGCACGCGGCGGGGGCGAGGATGGCCCGCCGACGAGCGTGTCCGACGATCCGACCGGAGAGGACCGCTCCTGAGCCTGAGGCCGTGCGTCGCCGCCGGCTACCCGTCCTTGCCCATCGCCCGCTTGAGCGCCTCGAGGCGGGCGTCGACATCCATCTCGGGGGCGGGAGAGGGTGGTTCCGCGTCGGGTCCGAACTCGTCGAAGAGCGCGTCGACCTCTCGCTCGGCCGCGGTGCGGTCGTCGGCGGAGCCCATCTTCTCGGCCATGCGGTCGAGCTCGGCGAACAGGTCGTCCGCCGCCGAGACGGCCTCGCGCGCGTCCGTGCGTCCGGCCTGCGCGGCGAGGATGTCCCTGTTGCTCTGCGCTTTCTTGAGGGCCTGGAGCATCTCCTGGACTTCGGCGCGGCGCACGGTGAGTTCCTCTTCGAAGGCCACGACCTTGTGACGGAAGGCCTCGAGACGGCGCTCGTGACGCTCGGCGTATTCGAGGGCGATGCGCACGGTCTCTTCGTCGCCGATGTCGCGCGCGAGGGTTTCGCGGCGCCGGCAGGTGGCGAGCTGGCGCTCTTCCTCCTCGACCAGCGCACGGGCCTTGGCCAGATCCTCTTCGAGCTTGCGCACCTGGGCCTGCGCGTCGGTGACCTCGTCGCGCATGCCCGCGAGGAGCCTGTTCACGGCCTCGGGCACGTCGTCCCGGCCCAGCTCCTCTTTGAAGTTGTCGACCGCCTCGCGGAACGCGCGGCGAAGGTTCTCGAACATGGCTCCGGCCGCCCTCAGTTCAGGTAGGGCTCGATCCTCTGCGCGAAGGAGTTACGGGCTCGGTGCAGTCGACTCTTCACGGTGCCGAGGTTGACGCCCGTGATCTCGGCGATCTCCTCGTAGCTCTTGCCTTCGAGTTCCCGCAGCCGGAACACGAGCTGATGATGCTCGGGCAGCGTGCGGACCGTGTCTTCGACCAGCCGGCGCAGGAAACGCTTCCGGTACAGGTCGTCGGGAGACATGCGGTTGTCCTCGAACTGGATGGGCCGGTGGTCGTCGTCCCAGCCGCCGGTCAGCTTCTGGAAGAGCACGAGCGGGCTCCGAGAGCGGTTCCGCAACTCGTTCTTCGAGAGGTTGCTGGCGATCGTGTAGACCCACGTCGAGAACTTCTTGTCGGTGTCGAAGCGATGCAGGTGGCGCGTCACCCGGATGAACGCCTCCTGCACCAAGTCCTGCGCCCGGTCCGGGTCGCCGGTCTTGCGCGCGATGAAGTGGATCAACCGATCCCGGTAGCGCTCGTAGAGCTCGGGGAACGCTCCCCGCCGCCCCTCGAGGTGGGCTTCCACCAACTCCTCGTCGGTGAGCGACGGAAGCGGGCGCTTCTCGGTCTGGTCGCTCACGAATCCCCCAATCAAGAATGATTCTTGTTTTCGACACCTCAATATGGCCGTTCCACTGGCGGGAGACAAGCGAACGGTCGGACGTGAGCGCATGGCGGCCGGGCCGCCGACCGAGGCCGCATTTCGCCGACGTTTCGCCTCACACGGGGCGCACCGCGAGGCCGTGCAACACCCCTCCCTCCGACACACCATCGTACAGGGCGCGCTCCGGATCAACCGGAATCTCCCTCGACCGCAGCGCTTCTTCAGCGGCGGCCTCGACGGCGGTCGTCACCTCTTCTTCGATCTGCTGGAGTCGGTCGGCAGTGACGCCTCGCTCGGCGAGGTACGCCTCGTATAGACCGATGGGGTCACGGCGCCCCCAGTGCTCGAAGAGCTCGGCGGGGAAGGTTTCGCGAGCCTCGCGCTCGTCGTGCGTGGCGTGGCCGCCCATGCGAAACGTCTCGGCCACCACGACGGCCGGTCCACCCCCGCCGCGGCACAGCTCGACGGCCGCCCGGGTGGCGGCGTACATCGCGAGCACGTTGTTGCCGTCGACCACCTTCGACGGCAGCCCGTATTGATCGGGCCAGCGCCGCAGGTCGCCGACCGTGTGGTGAGCGGCGCGGGTGCCCAGCGCAACCTGATTGTTCTGCAACACGAACACGGCGGGCAGGCGCTGCACCGCGGCAAAGTTGACCCCCTCGTGGCACTCTCCGGTTCGGGAGGCCCCGTCTCCGATGAACGTCAGCGCGACCTTCGGCTCGCCCCGCCGCTTGAAGGCGAGGGCCACGCCCGCGATGACGGGGGCGTTGGTCCCCATGTGGCTGATGGGCTGGATCACACCGCGCCCCGGATCCCCCACGTGCAGGTCTCGTCCGCCGTTGGGTCCGTCGGGCGTGGCGAGATACGCGCGGAAGAGGTCGGCCAGCGGCATACCCATCAGGTAGCACGCGGCGGCGTTGCGGATCATCGGCGTCACCACGTCGCGGCCGGGCTCGAGCGCCCTGACCGCGCCTACCGTCACCGCCTCTTCTCCGGTGCCCAGCCACGCCTTCGAGATCACCCCCTGCCGGACCCAGCGCTTGAGCGAGATGTCGTGAAGCCGCGCCGTCAGCAGATCGCGGTAGAACGAGAGCAGCGTGGCTTCGTCGAAGGATCCGACGAGCCCGGCCACCTCGGCATCGTCCTCGAGCGCGGAGCGATAGGCCCGCACGAGTTCCGGATCGGCTTCCCAATCGACGTATTCGGGGGGGTCGTAGGCCGGATAGCGGCGCATCAGCGTGACCGGGGTGGGACGGTGAAGGTATGGGGGGTTCGCTCCCGCCGACCCCTCGAAGCTATCGAGAGCCTGGAGCGCGAGGCAACCGCCGGTTCGGGTGCGCAGCGGGTGCGGGGGGGGGGCGACGTGGCTCCCGAAACGGACAAAGGCGGAGAAGCCGACGTGAAACCTCAGGGCACGAAACCAGCCCCCCAGGGTGGCCTCACGAGGCCGTCGACTCCGCCCGCCGTTTGTCCCGGAAGAGCACCGCTGATGCGGCTCCCCTCCGTTGCCCGATGATGGAGCGAAGCGCGGTCGCGGTCACTCTCAAAACGGTACGCTTCGGAGAATCTTCACGACTTGGCACGCGGTGAAGCAGCATCCCGGTCACCACGTCGGCCGGTGCGTTGCTCTACGGGCGGGGTGAACACAACTTTACCGCTCCAACCGACGGACCACCTCGAGCCGGACCCCGATGAACCCTCCCTCGTCCGAAGCGGGCGTGCACCCTGCGACTCGCCGCATCTCATCGACCGTCGCCCTGACGCTGCTGCGCGTCCTGCGTGCGCAGGACATCCCGGCCGAAGTGCTCGAGGACGAGGACCCGGTCGTCACGATGCCCCGCCGGCTGGGCCTCAGCGAAGTGGTCGAGCGTCAGATCCGCAATTACGAAGAGGATGTTCGCCGCGGCGTGAAGGCGACGGACCAGGAGTTCGAAGATCTGGTGAAGCTCGTCATCCGTCGCCCCGATTCCGAGGAGATCTTCCTCGAGGCCGGGCGGCGACTGGCGCTGCCCGAAGGAGGCATCCCCTACCGGGACGGCGGCAGCCGCTGGCCGGATGTCGTGGTCTATGCGCTGGCGCGGCGGCGTGCACGGCGTCTTCTCCGCCGGTTGTTCGGCCGGCGACTCGGGGGGTTCGCCGACGGCGCGTTCGCTCTCGAGGCGAGCGCCCATCTGCTCGTGCGGAGCGACCCGGGCGGCGACGCCTGCGCCCTCATGACGGGGCTGTGCCACGGGGTGCTGGAGCGTACCCTGCTGTGCCGCTGCGAGGTCGTGCACACCCTCTGCCAGGCGCGTGGCGACGAGCACTGCCGCTGGGAGGTGCGTGCGTCCGGTTAGGGGGTGCCGGGGTCGCCCCGGAAGCGGCCGTTCACCGGCGCAGACCCGGCGCGTTCTCGCCCAGCGAGCGATGCGCTTTGTAGATGCAGAGGTTCTGGACGAAGGCGACGCCCGCCGCGCGCGCCTCGGCGGCGACCTCGGGCGCGAAGATCCCCTCCTGGAGCCATACGACCGGCCGCTCGGGCCGGGCCAGGGCCTGCCGCGCGACCCCCGCCGCCTCTCCCGTGGGCCGGAACACCAGCACCAGGTCGACCGGTTCGTGCACTTCGTCGAGCGAGCGCTTCACGGGACGGCCCCAGATGCGTTCGGCGTGCGGGTTCACCGGGATCACCTCGAACCCTTTGGCCGCCAGGTACGAGGGCACCCTGCGGGCCGCTTTCGTGGGGTCCCGGGATGCGCCCACCACGGCGATGCGGCGCACCCCGCGGACGATGTCGCGCAGGGTGGCCGCGTCTGGGTTGTCGGAGTCGCCGCTCTGTGCGCGCAGACGGTCGAGGCGTACCAGGTCGTCGGACATGCTCGAAGGTAGGCGCCGGATGCCCGACGGGCCACGGTCGTGCTGCGGCGTCGCTCAGACGTGCGGGGGCGGGGGGCTCGTACGTCCGGCCACGCCGTAGGCGCCCGCGACACCGCCGACCACGAGCGCGAGGCCGAGCCACCCGACGGGCGGCAGGGTCTGGCCGAGCAGGAAGGCTGCGAGCAGCGCCGCCACGACCGGTTCCGTGGTGGTCGCGATGGCCGCACGAGTCGCTTCGATGCGACGCAATGCGTCGAAGAACAACAGGGCCGCGACGGTCATCGTGGTCACGCTGAAGACGACGAGCACGAGCCACGCCCGACCGCTGGGCGGCCCCTCGACCGGCAGTACCCCGGCCGCCCAGGCGCCACCCAGCACCAGGCAGCCTCCCACGGTGCTGAACAGGATGGTCGCCAGAGGACCGCAGCGCGGGGACCAGTGCCGGCCGAACAGCGTGTAGGACCCGTAGGAAACTCCGCACAGGATGCCCCACAGCGGCGTGCCACCGGGCAGGTCGAGGGCACCGCCGCCCCGCACGACCAGCCACACGCCGACGATCGAAAGCCCGACCAACAGGAGCGTTCGCCGAGAGGGCCACTCGCCGAGCAGCGGCCCCGACCCGGCAACGACCACAGCGGGCGAGAGGTACATCAGGCCGACCGTCGTCGGTACGCCCACGGCTCCGGTCGAGAGCTGGAAGGTGAGCTGGAATACGCCCACGGCCGCACCGCCCAGCAGTGTGAGATGGAGCAGCTCCCGGCCGCCGATCCTCAGCGCGGACCGGCGCCAGAGGAGAGCGACGGCGGTGAGGCTGACGGCTCCGAGTACGGGGCGGAGCAGCGCGAGGCTCTCGGGCGACATCCCCATGCGCATCAGCGCGACCGAAAAGGGCCCGGACGAGCCCCACAGGGCCGCCGCCGTGATCACCTCGAGGTATCCCAGCGCCCGCTGGCGCGCCCTGGCCTCAGGCGTCAACGGTACCCGTACACGTGGTAGAGGAGCACGTACACCGTGAGTCCCGTGAGCGAGACGTAGAGCCACATCGGGTACGTCCAGCGAGCCAGTCGCCGGTGCTCGTCGAAGCGCTCCTTGAGAGCAAGGAAGACCAGCCGGCCGACGAGGGGCACGATCAGGACCGCCAGGAACATGTGGGAGAAGAGGACTCCCAGATACACGGTGCGCGCCGGTCCCTCACCCGCGAACTCGTGCGTGCCCGTGAGCGAATAGCGAACCAGGTAGAAGACCAGGAAGAGCCCCGATGCGGCGAGCGCCCCCAACATGCAGGCACGGTGTCGCTCGATCCGCCCCGCGCGGATGAACGCGAAACCGGCGAGCAGCAGCGTCGCGCTGGTCGCGTTCAGCCCCGCATTGACGACGGCGAGCAGGTCACCGAGGCGCTCAGCCTCCATGCGCGCCCGCTGCGGAAGGCGTCGAAACCTGAGGAGCCTCCTCGGGCATCCGCCGCCAGGACCGGGCGCTGATCGTGACGAGGAGCGTCAGCAGCAGCGCCGCCACCAGCGTGTGGAGCGACACCGGCGGGACGGCGAGCCTGCTCGTGACCGAGAGGACGCCGAGTCCGACCTGAAGGAGCACCGCGCCAAGGGCCGCGACGGCCAGCATGCGGTCGGCGGCGGGAGCGTGGCGGCGCACGACGTGCCAGGCGAGCGCCGCCACCAGGGCCACCACGACCAGGGCCGTGACGCGGTGCGCGAAGTGCAGCGTCACCGTGGCCGTCTCGAGGGGGGGCACCCAGCGCCCCAGGCACGTGGGCACGTCGGGGCACACGAGGCCCGCGTCGGTGTGTCGTACGGCGGCGCCCAGCACAGACTGAACGAACGTGGCGCCGGCAGCGACCACAGCGAGGCGCACCGACCCCCGATCGAGCGGGGTCCGCTCGCCGAGCCGCGGGTCGGTCGCCACGGCCAACACCGTGGCCAGTGTGAGGAAAAGAAAGGCCAGCGTGAGGTGCGTCGTCGAGACCGCGTCGGGCAGCCTGTAGAGCACCGTGAGCCCGCCGAACACGGACTGCACGACCAACAGCCCGACACCGGCGAGCCCCCAGCGCCTGAGCGCCGGGCGGTCCGCCATCGGCTTCCAGCCGACGACGAGCGTCGCGATGAAGATCAACACCAGCCCGCCGGCCACCAGTCGGTGGAGGTGCTCCCAGAAGACTCCGCCCGACATCTCGGGCATCATGGTGCCGTGGCAGGTGGGCCAGTCGGGACAGGCAAGGCTCGACTCGGTGGCGTGGACCACGCTCCCCAGAAAGAGCAGCGCGAGGGTCCAGGCGACCGTGATCAGGAATCCGCGGTGGTGGTGGGTCGTAGACATGCACGATGCTCGCGAATCGCATTCGGTCGTACAAGGGGTTTCGCCCCGTGACGCGGGGCGAGGCGTCCCCCCGGGGAGGCGGCCGCGCTACCGCCTCCCCGGGGCCGGCGACTCAGTCGCCCGTTCCGACGGGAGCGGGTTCCGACGCGCGTCCCCCCGTGGCCTCGGCGGCCGTGGGGGCGGGCGGCGGCGCCTCGACGTCGACGATGCCCTCCTCGAGCCAGGCGAACTCACCCGACAGCGCGCGCTGGGCCACCCGGTAGGTGGACGCGTCGTGGTTGGCGAAGAGGTGGTCGAAGCGGTCCTGGATGCGCCCGCGCGAGTGCCGGCAGAAGAGATCGGCCAGCGTGAGGGGCGAGCGGTCCCCCGGGTTCTGCCGGAGCCGTTCGTGCGCCCAGAGGCAGGTGGCCGTCTGCACGAACAGCTCGGCACCGACCTCGACGAGGCGGCCGAGCACCGCCTGCCGCTTCTCGAGCCCCGGCCCGAAGCGGACCATGGCGTAGAACGTCGACCGCGCCAGCTTGCCCGCCGTGCGGTGTACGTAGCGGAGATGCTCGGCGAGTGGGCCGTACTTCGCGTAGCGCGGCCAGCGGCCCCACGAGAGCCAGCGCGAGGGGAACCACCAGAGGTAGTGGAGGCCGGCACGCAGCAGAGCGGCCAGGCGCCGCCCCGTAGGTGCGCGCGGGTCGATCATGTCGCCCGCCACCGAAAGGTGCGTGTCCACCGCCTCGCGGGCGATGAACAGGCGCATGATCTCGCTGGATCCTTCGAAGATCAGGTTGATGCGCATGTCGCGGAACATGCGCTCGACGGGGTAGGGCTTCTCGCCCCGGGCCCGCAGCGAGTCGGCCCGCTCGTACCCCCGGCCGCCGCGGATCTGTACCGTGTCATCGACGATGCGCCAGCCGATCTCGCTGTTCCACATCTTGGCGATCGCAGCTTCGAGCCGGATGTCGAACTTCTTCGCGTCGGCCATCCGCGAGGTGACCTCGACGACCGATTCGAGCGCGAACGTGTGTGAGGCCATCCACCCGAGCTTCTGGGCGATCGCGTCGTGCTTGCCCACCGGCGCCCCCCACTGGACCCGCTCCGCCGCCCAGCGGCGTGAGACCTGGAGCGCACCCTTGCCCGCCGCCGCGCAGAACGCAGGCAGCGACAGACGGCCGGTGTTGAGCGTGATCAGTGCGAGCTTGAGCCCCCGACCCTCTTTCCAGAGCAGGTTCTCGCGGGGGACCTTGACGTTGTTGAAGCGCAGCACGCCGTTCGAGAGCGCGTTGAGGCCCATGAACGAGCACTCGTGTGCGACCTCGACGCCCTCCCAGTCGGTCTCGACGATGAAGGCGCTGATCGGGCGCCGTCCGTCCGAGCCCTCGGGCGCGGGCGTGCGGGCCATCACGACGATGATCTCGGCCCGGGGGCCGTTGGTGCACCAGAGCTTCTCGCCGTTGAGAATCCAGTAGCGTCCGTCCTCCGACAGGTCGGCCGTGGTGCTCATATTCGCGGGATCCGACCCGACCTCGGGCTCGGTCAGGGCGAAGGCCGAAATGGCGCCCTTCGCCAGCCGGGGCAGGTACTTCTGCTTCTGTTCTTCGGTGCCGAAGTAGATGAGCGGCTGGGGCACCCCGATGGACTGGTGCGCCGACAGATAGGCGCCGGTCGTCGCGCAGCGGCTGCCCACGATCATGAGCGCCTTGTTGTAGGAACGCTGGCTCAGACCGAGTCCACCGTACTCGGGTGGGATCTTGATGCCGAAGGCGCCGAGCTCGGCCAGGCCCCGGAGCACGTGCTCGGGCACGTGCCGTTCGCGGTCGAAGGCGTCGCCGTCGATGTGCTCGCGGGCGAAGGCTTCGAGGCGCTCCAGGAATTCCTTAGCGCGCGCTTCCTCCTCCGGGTCGACGGCCGGGAACGGGTCGAGCAGGTCGAGCCGTAGGCGGCCGTCGAAGAGTTCGCGGGCGAAGCTGTGGTGCTCCCACTCGGTCTCCCGGGCCTGTTCGGCGACCTGTCGGGCTTCCTGCTCGGACGCGTGGGTGGCTCGATCGGCATCGGACATCGTATCAGCTCCTTCGCGGGGCAGGCGGGAGGCCCCGAGTGCTTGGATTCGTACGGTTCAATCTAACCAATGCCCGCCGAGTCCGGGGGGTTCGCGGCGAGCCGGAGGGGCGCTCGATTCGTCGGCCTGATCAACCCGCCCGGCCCAGGCGTTCGCTCTCTTCGAGGAATGCGTCGATCTCGTCGGCCCGGGCGTCGGCGTCGGCTTCGCCGATGTCCATGAGCGCGCACAGGTAGTCGGGCTGGAAGAGCAGCAGCGACAGAGCGTCGGGGCTCGCGGTCTCCCGGGTGCCGAGGCCCCGGGTGAGGAACCTGAACGTCCGCGGCAGCCGCGGCTCGAACTGGTTGGCGAGGCGCCCGAGGTCGACGGAGGGGCGCATCACGAGCTGGCGCACGATGCGCATGCCGTCCCGCTGCTCCGGTGGCAGCTTGGCCAGCAGGCGGTTCAGGCGCTGGAGCCTGAGCGCGTCCTGATCGAGCAGATCGAGGAAGACCGAGTTCAGGAGCACGCCGATCACCTGCGCCGGTGGAGGATAGCCGCTCACGGTGGGCAGGTCGGCCTCGTCGAGTGTGCGATCGTAGCGCGTAGAGATGGCCAGGATCCGCCCTGCGCCCAGATGAAGGGCGGGTGAGAGCGGGGCGGCCAGCCGTATGCCGCCGTCGCCGTACCAGGCCTTGCCGATCCGGATGGCCGGGAAGAACAGGGGGAGCGCGGCGGACGCCATCACGTGGTCCACCGTGAGGGTGGTCTTCCGGCTGCGGCGCTGAGGCCGCTCCCATTCGTGGATGTCGGAGCCCTGGATCCAGGTGACCGACTGGCCGGTCGTGTAGGAGGACGTCGAGAGCGCCACGGCCTTCAGGCGGCCGCGCACCAGGTTGGCCTGGATGCCGGTGAGCTCGCCGTCCACCGCGTGAAGCGCCTCGCTCAGGAAGTCCCGCAACGGGCTCGTGTCGACCAGGCCGCGCACGCGGGCCGGCCCTCCGATCCCGCCCGACAGGAGCTGGAACACCCAGCGGATCCCGATCCAGGCCAGTGACGGCGTGTCGACGCGAAACACGTCTTCGACCGTGAGCCGCTCCCAGAGGCCGCTCAGCTCGTGAACGGCCTGAGCGAAGGAGCCGTGATGCGAGGCGATGTGGGCGGCGTTGATGGCCCCCGCCGAAACACCGGTGATGATCGGCAGCTCCATGTCCGGATAGCGCCGAGCGAGACAGCGGAGTACCCCCACTTGGTAGGCGGCGCGGGCTCCGCCGCCGCCCATCACGAGGCCGAGAGGCCCCGAGGCCTCATCGGCGCCCAGGAACCCCGCCGCGGGGTCTCGCAGGGGGCTTGTTCTTCCGGTGCCGCCGTGCGGGGACCCCGCCGTTTCGGCGTGCTCGCCGCGTCCGGCTCCGCGCTCGGCCGGGCGGGGCTTCGGCCCTCTTTCGGCTTCCGAAGAATGGGGCGTATCGGTCATACGGTGCATCTCGGGTGCTTGAGGCGCCGGGCCGCGCTCCGATGCGCTCGAATCCCACCGACGTTCCTCTGCGTACCAGCCTGAACATAGGCGCTCCCGAGCGGTCGGGGCACGGGGTTTCACTCTCGCGGCCGATCTCACTGCCACCGCACTCGGGCGCTTGCCGGTCGGCGGCGGGGCGCGCACCTTGCGCATCTCGCCAACCCGGGTACGTCGGCGGCCGGTTCCGCAGCCTGAGGGAATCGTAGGGGGGTGGCGGGGGCCAGGCCGACGACGGCCGACGACGTTGACGCAGGAGACGGGCCGCCAGGGGGGCGGCCCGGTACGTGTGACGAACCGAAGAGGATGGGTGGACATGACCGACTTGTTCGGCGCCCGACGCTCCGCGCTGGTCCTCGCGCTCGCTGTGGCGAGCGCGATGCCGGGCCGGGCCAGGGCACAGTTCGACGAACCTCCCCCTCCGCCGGCGTACGCCCTTACGAACGTGACCGTGGTTCATGCCGACGGTCGCCGTGAGGAGGGCGTGACCCTGGTGGTGCGGGGGGGAATGGTCGAGACTCTGCGGGCCGGGGCGGACGTGCCGGCCGATGCGCTGCAGCTCGAAGGTGATTCGCTGTGGGTGTACCCCGGTCTGGTCGACGCGCAGGGAAGCGCCGAGGTCGCGTTTCCCGAGGTTGAGCGCCCTGACGGCGCCGTGCCCTGGAACGCGCCGCGCGCGGTGCAGGGGCTGCTCGCCCACCGGCGCGTGGCGGATCACTTGGCGGCGACGGGTGAGGACGGCGCCGACCAGCGCAAGAAGGGCGTGGTCGCCGCCGGGATTCATGCCGAGGGTTCGCTGGCGGCCGGCCGCGCGGCGGCGATCGTGTGGCGGCCCGACGCGGCCACCCCGTGGGAGCTGATCGGCGACGAGGTGGTGGGTCTGGACATGTCGTTCCGCGGAGCGCGCGGGGCCTACCCCGGCACCCTCTTCGCGGTGATCGCCTACATCCGCCAGGCCTTCGAGGACGCGAACCGCGAGGGCCGTATCCAGGCCGCATACGCGCGCGACCCCAAGGGCCTCGCACCGCCGAGATGGGATCCGGATTACGCCGTGCTGCGCGAGGTCGTCGCGGGGGCGTATCCGGTCTTCTTCGCGGCCGACGAGGCCGAGGACATCCGGCGCGTGCTGGGGCTCGCCGACGAGTTCGGTTTCCGCCCCGTGATCGTGGGTGGCGAGGAAGCGTGGAAGGTGGCCGGCGACCTGGCTCGGCGGAACGTGCCCGTGCTGGTGAACGGCGACTTCCCCAAGCCGAGCGACTGGGATCCGAAAGCCGAGGATCAGGAGAACCTCGAGCCCGCTGCTGCGCGCGAGAAGAAGCGCGTCGAGGCGGCCTGGTCGAACCCGGCGCGCCTGGCGGAAGCGGGCGTCCGGTTCGCCATCACAAGTGGCGGCGGCAAGGCCGATCTTCGCGACGCTGCCCGCAAGGCGATCGAGTACGGGCTCTCCGAGGAGGCCGCGCTCCGGGCGATCACCACCACACCGGCCGAACTGCTCGGCCTGCCCAACGTGCCCCGCGTGGGGAAAGACCTGACCGCCACGTTCGTGGTGATGGACGGCCCCATCTTCGACGAGGGCACGAACGTGAACTACACGTTCGTGGAGGGCGGGCTCGAGCGGGGCAAGAAGCCCGGCGCGAAGAACGGAGGCGGCGGGGCGGCCGCCGCGGTGAACGTGAGCGGCGCGTGGATCCTGTCGGTGGAAGCCGGCGGCGCGCAGTTCGACTTCGAGGCGACCTTCACCCAGGCGCCTGACGGCAGCTTCACCGGCTCGGCGTCGAATCCCGATGCGGGCGACGCCACCGTGAGCGGGTCCGTCTCGGGGAACAGCATCTCGTTGACGCTCTCGCTCGACGCAGGTGGACAGAGCGTCGAACTCACAGCGTCGGGGACCGTGGAGGGCGACACGATGAGCGGCAGCGGCGAGAGCCCCTTCGGGGAGTTCTCATTCACCGGCCGCCGCAAGCCGGGGGGTGCGCGATGAGGAGCGTGGCTATGAGCAGAGGGCGGCTCGGGTCGCTGGCGGCGGCCCTGGCGGTTGCGGCGGTGTTGGCTGCGCCCGCGCAGGCGCAGCAGCGTCCGGCCTACGACGTACAGCTTCCCGAGGGGGCGGGCACGTACCCCACGGGAGACCTGTTCATTCGGAACCTCGACACGATCTGGACGGCGGCCGGGGATCCGATCGCCGGCGGCTCGATCCTGATCCGCGACGGTGTCATCCGGCGGATCGGTGTGGGTATCCCTGCCCCGGCCGGCGTACCCGTGGTGGACGGCGCGGGGCTGCAGGCGATGCCCGGGATCGTCGACGAGCACTCGCACATCGCCATGGCGGCGACCAACGAAGGCTCCTCGCCGATCGTGCCCGAAGTGCGGGTGCTCGACGCGCTCGATCCCACCAGCTTCGGGATCTATCAGGCGCTGTCGGGTGGCGTGACCACCGCGCGCATCATGCACGGGAGCGCCAACCCGATCGGTGGCCAGAGCGCGGTGATCAAGACGCGCTGGGGCATGGAGCGCAGCGACCAGCTTCTGGTGCCCGGCGCGCCGCGCTTCGTGAAGTTCGCGCTCGGCGAGAACGTCACGCGCAAGGGCTCGCCGCAGGGGCGGAACAGCCGCTTCCCGCGCTCGCGGGCCGGCGTCGAGGCCATCTACGTCGAGGCGTTCACGGCGGCGCAGCGCTACAAGGAGGTCTGGGACCACTACCGCGAGGACCCCGACGACTTCCGTGTACCTCCGCGCAAGGATCTGCGAATGGAGGCCCTGGTCGACATCATGGAGGGGCGCATTCGCATCCACGCCCACTCGTACCGGGCCGACGAGATCCTCATGCTGATGCGGGTCGCCGAGCGCTTCGGCTTCAAGATCGACGTGTTCACGCACGTGCTCGAGGGATACCGGGTGGCGTCCGAGATGGCGAAGCACGGTGCGGCCGGGGCCACCTTCTCGGACTGGTGGCAGTACAAGCGCGAGGCGTTCGACGCGACGCCGTACAACGCGGCGATCATGTCGCAGCACGGTGTGCTCACGGCGATCAACTCCGACATCCCGTGGCTGCAGTCGTTCATGCACCTCGAGATCCCCAAGCCGGTCAAGTACGGCGGCGTGTCGAAGCTTGAAGCGTTGCGCATGCTGACGCTGAATCCGGCCAGGATGATGTACATCGACGACAAGGTCGGCTCGCTCGAAGAGGGCAAGCAGGCCGACGTCGTCCTGTTGTCGGGCTCGCCGTTCGACAGCTACTCGCGGGTCGAGAAGACCATCGTCGACGGCATCGTGTACTACGACCTCTCGCGCGAGGCCGAGACCCGCAACGAGCCCTTCCGGCCCGTCGTCACGCCCGACGTGACGCCGATCAGCCCGTCGCCCATCATGGGCGAGCCGGGCGCGGGAGGACCGTCCACCGAAGAGGCGGCGCGTCCGGGCGGCCCCGCCGACCCCTATGCAGCGTGGGTTTCTCCGACCCGCCCGGTGGAACGGTCGTCGGCCGACCAGGAGGCCGTGGTCGCCCTGGTGGGCGGCACGGTGCACCCGGTGAGCGCGCCCGCCATCGACAACGGCGTGGTCGTCATCCGCGGCGGCCGCATCGAGGCCGTGGGCGCCGCAGGCTCGGTCGAGGTGCCGGCCGGGGCGCGCCGGGTCGACGTGAGCGGTAAGCACGTCTACCCCGGCATGATCGACCCGCTCACGACGATCGGGCTGTTCGAGTTCGGGCAGGTCGGCCAGGCCACGGACCAGTCCGAGCTCGGGAGCTACAACCCGCACATCCGTGCACTCCCGGCCGTCAACCCGTACTACCCGAGCCTCAACGTGGCGCGGGCGAACGGCATCACGTCGGTGCTCACGTCGCAGGTTTCGGGCGTGATCCAGGGCACGGCCGCGGTGATCCAGTTCAACGACGGGGACACCTGGGAGAAGGTGGCGCTCGATCCCGACGCGGCGCTGATGGTGGCCTTCCCGGCTGCGCGCAATCGTCCCAAGAGCGCCAAGGAGGACGAAGCGCCGAAGCTCACCGGCACTCGTATGGAGGACCTGGTCGCCTTCTTCCGGCGGGCGCGTATGTACGTGGCCGAGCCCACCACGGCGGACGATCCTACGCGCCGTTTCGAGGCGCAGGTGTGGGGCGACGAGAAGGTGCTGCTCGACGCCATGGTGCCCGCCATGACGGGCGAGATGCCGGTCTTCTTCAGGGCCGATTCGGAGTGGCAGATCCGGACCCTGTTCGTGTTTGCCGACTCCTTCCCCGAGATCCGGCCGGTGGTGGTGGGTGGCACCGAGGCCTGGAAGGTGGCCGACGAGTTGGCCGAGCGCGGTATGCCGGTGATCATCACGTCGGCCTATTCGCCCACGAGTGACCGCGACGAGTCGATCACGGCAAACTATCGGAATGCCGCGGTGCTCGAGGCCGCGGGAGTACTGTTCGCGTTCGGGACGGGCTCGGACGCGGACGTGCGCAACCTGCCCTACCATGCGGCCCACTCGGTCGCGTTCGGGTTGGACCGCGACGCGGCCCTGCAGGCGGTGACGCTGAACACGGCCCGCATCCTCGGGATCGACGCGGGCAGCCTCGAGCCGGGGAAGCGGGCCGACGTGATCGTGACCGACGGTGATCCGCTGCAGATCCTCACCCACGTGGAG
>RFGQ01000298.1 GCA_003695865.1 Gemmatimonadota bacterium
CTCGCGGCGGAGCGCTTCCAGGCGTGCGGCGGGAGCGTCGGGGGCGGCGAGGCCTGCGCGGAGCGCGGCGGCCAGGTACTCGAACTGCTCCTCGGGACCCGACACGGTGTAGGCGAGCCCCCAGGGGCGTAGACGCGCATCGACCCTCGCGCCCACCCGCCGCGCGACGCCGTGCATGCGTTCCAGCGCGAGCGTGCGCAGCACTTCGAGGTCGGGCGTGGAGGCGCGGGCCCCGGCGGGCACGACGATCTCTGCGTGCACGACGGCGACGCCGGGGCCCGCGCTGTGCACGAGCGCGACGGGCGGCTCGCCGGGGGGGCGAAGCACGGTGTCGGGAACGGGCAGCGCCTGGAACGCCGCCGCCAGCAGGGTCGCCGCGAGGTTCGAGATCATGCGGACCACTCTACGGGGCGAAACGAAATGCGGGCGCCGCAGCGCCCGCACGGGGCCGGCGCCGCTCCGCTGTGGCCGGCGCCGGATCGTTCACGCCCCCGACTCAGGGGATCGCGTCGGTGATCACGTAGTTGAGCGGGTTCTGCGGCTTCCCGTCGACCAACACCTCGTAGTGCAAGTGCGGTGCCGTGGCGAATCCGGTCTGGCCTACCCGCGCGATGACGTCGCCGCGCTCCACCGTCTGGCCCCGCTTCACGAGCAGCTCCGAAGCGTGCCCGTAGCGGGTGCGGTAGCCGTAGCCGTGGTCGATCTCGACGATGTAGCCGTAGCCCGACATCCAACCCGCGTAGGAGACCGTGCCCTTGGCGGCAGCGAGAATGGGCGTGCCGGCCGGAGCCGCGAGGTCGATGCCCTGGTGAGGCAGCTCCTTGTGGTGAATCGGATGCAGCCGCGCCCGTGAGAAGCCGCTCGAGAGCAGTCCCGACGCCGGGAGGATGGAGGGAGTGGACTCCAGCAGTTCCCGACGCGCGCGCAGGCTGTCGGTCGCTTCGGCGAGGCTCTCGGAAAGCAGGCCCGCCCGCCGCTCGAGCGCGAACAGATCGTACTCGGCCGCGAAGGCCGCCTTGCCGGCGACGGAATCCACGCCCCACAGCGGCGTCGACTCGGGGGTTCGCAGGCCGGGACCACCGACGCCCACCTGCAGGACCTCGTCGTCGAGCCCGTCGAGGCCCGCCAGCACGCGGAATGCATCTCCCTGCTCGCTCAGCCGGGCCAGCACGCCTTCGAGGTCGCCCACCCGGCTCTGGATCTGCTCGACCTCGGTACGCAGTACCTCGTTCTTGCGCGCCAGCTCACGGGCCTCGGCCCGTGCGGACCCGTCGAGCACGACGAGGGTGACCAGGCTCGCGAGCACAACGAGGAAGCCGGCCACCGCGGACGCCGCGTAGTGCACCGCACGTACGGGAACGTCCACCTGGCGGATCGGCGCATCCTCTCCGCGGATGAACAGTACGGTCCAGCGGTTGTGGCGCATGCCACCTCTCGCGCATGGGTACGGGTGCGGGAAGATCCCGGGTCCCGAGCGCTCCGCACCGTCCGAGGGACGGATTCGGAGCCGGACGAATATGCCCGGCGAGGCGAAAGGGTGTCAACTGAACGGTGGTTGACGGCCAAGGAACAAATGTTCTCGGCGGTGGCCGGCGACGGCTTGGCGTGGCCGTGCCATCCTCGGACGTGGAGGACGGGCGTGAACCACCATGTCTTCGCCCGGTAGAAGGTTGGAGAGTTGACAGCCGCTTGGTGCCGTGTGTAATCAGTCAGACGATCGGCGGCTGGAGCCGCGTAACGGCTGGGAGGCGAGAATGGAGTCCGTTGGTGCACACTCCGAGGATCGCGCGCGTGACTTCCTGATCAAGCTAGCCGAGGCTGGGAGTCCCGTATCGTTCGATCACATCGCCAGCGAGCGTGAGGGCATCGACCTCGACGCCATCCGTCGGGCGATCTGGGAACTGGTGGAAGAAGGTGAGCTTGCGTTCACCGACGATCGGCAGCTCATACGGGGTGCAGCGCGCTTGAAAAGCGGTAGCTGAGCCTTACTACTTCCCGTGGGCACGCCTGTTTCCCGACCGCGGATACATCGGCCAGACTCGGGCGAGGACCAACGCGATCCGTTTGCTCGAGACCATGACCGTGTGCTCTATGCCTGGGAGTTCAGGCGATTGGCATCGGTCACTCAGGTCGCATCGGGTGCAGAGGGGCACGTCTTCCACAACCGGCTGACCCATTCAATCAAGGTCAGCCAACTCGCGCGGAGAATCGCGGAGTACCTTCGGCAGCAGGATCCTGTCTCCGCTTGGCCTTCGAAGTACAAGCCGATCCCCGAGTGTGCCGCCGCAGCCGGTCTCGCTCACGACCTCGGTCATCCGCCGTTCGGACACATTGCAGAGAAGGAGTTGGATCGGTGTGTCCAAGCCGCGGAAGAGCCGGATGGCTTCGAGGGCAATGCGCAATCCTTCCGGATCGTGACTCGCCTCTGTGCGCACCGGAAAGGCTATTTCGGGCTCGATCTGATGCCCCGGACCCTCGATGCGCTCTTGAAGTATCCGTGGCAGAGGCACGAGCGTTCCGGCGATACGAAGAAGTTCGGCGTGTATTCGACCGAAGCGGAGGTGCTTGCGGCACTCCGTCCTTCTGGCCCACCAAGGTCGCCGAGCCTCGAAGCACAGATTATGGATGTCGCGGACGACATCGCCTACGCGGTGCATGATCTTGAGGACTTCTGGCGGGCGGGATTGATACCGATTGGGGCGCTGCGATCCAGTGAGGCGGATTTCGAGGGTTTCGTGGAGACCTGGAAGCGGGATCCCGACGGGAAGCTCGATGCGACGGAGATCGACAAGAACGTGGGGGCTTTCAGGAGCCTTCTCCTCATGATGCCACTGCCGCTCCCAGGCGGAGGTTTCAAGGAACAGGCCAGCCTGAACAACACCCTTTCGGTGCTCATCGGCACCTTTGTGCGAGCGATTTCCGTTGACGGCCCGCCTCACTCTCCGACCATCAAGATGGATCCGGTGAAGCGAGCGGAACTTCGGTTCCTGCAGCGTCTGACGTGGCACTACGTCATACAGAACCCCAGGCTTGCGACCCAGCAGAAGGGGCAGGCCCGAGTGGTGGAGGAGCTTTTCCTGTACTATTTGGACCTCACAAAGGGGGGGCGGGCAGATCTGGTGCCCTCTCGCTTCCGCCATCAACTCGACGGTACGCCCCCCGCTCGTCTGGCTGCCGATATCGTCGCCAGCTTCGGCGACTCGGGCGCGGCGACGCTTGCGGGGAGAATCACCGGAGCAAACCTGGGCTCGGTCCTTGACCACCCTCCGGTTTGAGCAAGCGACGGCTCACTCTTTCAGCAGCTCCGGCTTCGGGAAGAGCGGTGCTCCACGAGTGACGGTGACGCCGGCGAGCGGCAGGGTGCGGGCCCGCCCGATCGTGGGGATTCCGTCCAGACCGAGCATGTCGGCCAGGGCCTGCATGCGCCGGGGCGTGACGGGTTGGAAGAGCGCGCACAGCACGGTGAGCACGCGCGCCAGGGTCGCGAGCGTCTCGTCCAGGTCGGCGGCCCGATCGGGGTCTTTGGCCTGCGCCCAGGGCTCCCGCGTCTCGATGTAGCCGTTGGCCGTGCGCGCGAGCTCCATCGACGCTGCCATGGCGTCGTGGACCCGCAGGTCGGCGATGGCGCTCTCCACGGCCGACACGGTCTGTTCGATGGCCTCGTCCAGCCCGTTCCCGGCCGCGTCGGGCACCACGCCGTTCCGGTACTTGACCAGCATCGACACCGCTCGACTGGCCAGGTTGCCGAGCACGTTGGCGAGTTCCTCGTAGCGCTGAATGAAGCGCTCGGGCGTGTAGGAGGCGTCCGATCCCATCGGCATGTCGCGCATCAGGTACCAGCGCACCGCATCGGTTCCGAACGTCTCCCGCAGCTCCAGCGGGTCCACGACGTTGCCGAGCGACTTCGACATCTTCGTCTCGCCCACCACCCACCACCCGTGGGCCAGGATCTGGCGGGGCAGCGGCAGGCCGGCGGCCATGAGGAGCGTGGGCCAGTAGACCGCGTGGGTGGTGATGATGTCCTTGCCCATCAAGTGCAGGTCGGCGGGCCACCAGCTTCCCGAGGGGTCCTCGAAGCCCGGTTGATCCGGGCCGCCGTCGGGCGTGAGCACGCCCGAGCCCGTGACGTAGTTGATGAGCGCGTCCACCCACACGTAGCACACGTGCTCGTCGTCGAAGGGGAGCGGCACGCCCCAGGCCAGGCGCGCCTTCGGCCGCGAGATCGAGAGGTCCTGGAGCGGTTTCTGCAGGAACCCGAGGATCTCGTTGCGGCGTGTCGCGGGCACGATCCAGTCGGGGTGCTCCTCGATGTGGCGCACCAGGCGCTCCTGGTAGGCGCTCATGCGGAAGAAGTAGTTCTTCTCTTCCACGTACTGGACGGGCCGTGCGCAGTCGGGGCACAGGCGTTCCTCGCCCACGTCCTTCTCGGTCCAGTAGCGCTCTTCGTGGATGCAGTACCAGCCGGCGTATGTGTCGGCGTAGATCTGGTCGCGCTCCCACAGCCGCTGCAGGATGGCCTGCACGACGCCGATGTGCTCGGGCTCGGTCGTGCGGATGAAGCGGTCGTAGGCGATGTCGAGTTCGACCCACGCGCGGCGGAACCGCTCGGCCATGCGGTCGGCCAACTCGGCGGGCTCAAGACCCTGCGCGCGCGCCGCCTCCTGCATCTTCTGCCCGTGCTCGTCGGTGCCCGTCAGAAAGAACACGTCGAAGCCCTGCTGCCGGTAATGGCGCGCCAGCACATCGCCGAGCACGGTCGTGTAGGCGTGCCCCAGGTGGGGCTCGCCGGACGCGTAGTAGATCGGGGTCGTCAGATAGCGCCGGGTGGTCACGGGCCGTCCGGGGCGGTTGGATTGGTTGATCGATGCGCCGGCGTGCTCGCGGCGTCGCAGGCCGTCAGGACTCCCGCTCGGCGCGCCGGCCGAAGCGGCCGCCGACCTCCTCGCGCAGGTCTGCGAGCGCCACGGTACGCCGCTCGCCCGACGGGTCCCTCAATGTGACCGTTTCACGCCAGATGTCCACCGCTACGACGCGCTCCTCGCCCCGTGCGGTCCGCAGCATGCGCCCCTCGCGCGGAAAGCGCCGTCGTGCTTCGACATAGGTGTCGTGCTCGTACTGCAGACAACACATCAGCCTGCCGCAGCATCCCGAGATCTGGGCCGGATTGAGAGAGAGCCGTTGGTCCTTGGCAAGCTGAAGGCTGACCGGTTTGAGCTCGGGCAACCACGTGGAGCAGCACAGCTCACGCCCGCAGCGCCCGATGCCGCCCAGCAGCGCGGCCTCGTCGCGGACCCCGATCTGGCGCAGCTCGATGCGGGTGCGGAAGGTGCGCGCCAGGTCGCGGACGAGTTCCCGGAAGTCGACACGGCGCTCGGCCGTGAAGTAGATGATCAGCTTGTTGCGGTCGAGCTGCCACTCGGCCTCGGTGACCTTCATCTTCAGACCGTGCCGCAGCACGAGCTTGCGTGTCTCGGTGCGCACGCGCCCCTCGTCCTCGCGGTTGGCCGTGCGCTTGGCGAGTTCGGACTCGGTGGCGAGGCGCAGCACGCGGCGTTCCGGAAGCGGCGTGGCGCATCCGCCCGAGGAGGAGCACTTGCGCTCGGCGATGGATCCCAGCGCCGTCACCTCGCCCAGGTCTTCACCTCGGTCGGCCTCGACGATGACGGCGGCGCCGGGCTCGAGGTCGAGTCCCTCGTACGCGAAGTACTCCTTGCGCGTGCCCTTGAAGCGGACTTCAGCGAAGCCGGCCATCGCTCCCTCCGGCGGTTACGGCGTCTCAGGACGCCGTGGCCGCTCCGCTCTCCGTGGGTCCCTCGATCCACGTGCCCATGGCCTCGTACTTGGCCCAGCGGCGCCGGCGCAGTTCGTCGGCGTCGAGCGCGTCGAGCTCGGTGAGCGTGCGCACCAGGGCTTCGCGGACGGCAGCGGCGGCCGCGTCCCAGTCGGCGTGCGCCCCCCCGGCCGGCTCGGGAACGACCTCGTCGGCCACGCCCAGTTGGAGCAGGTCGCGCGAGGTCAGGCGCAGCGCCGTCGCGGCCTTGTCCTTGTGCTCGGCCGACCGCCAGAGGATCGCGGCGCAGCCCTCGGGCGAGATGACCGAGTAGATGGCGTGCTCGAGCATCAGGATGCGGTCCGTCAGGCCGATGCCCAGCGCTCCGCCCGACATGCCCTCGCCGATCACGACCGATACCACCGGCACGCGCAGCCGGCTCATCTCGCGCAGGTTGGTCGCGATGGCCTCGGCGATACCGCGCTCTTCGGACCCGATGCCCGGATAGGCGCCGGGCGTGTCGATGAGCGTGACCACGGGCCGCCCGAACTTCTCGGCCATGCGCATGAGGCGGAGCGCCTTGCGGTAGCCTTCGGGATGGGGCATCCCGAAGTTGCGCCGCAGGTTCTCCTTCATGTCGCGGCCCTTCTGCTGCCCGATCACCATCACGGGGCGCCCGTCGAGCCGGGCCCAGCCGCCGACGATGGCTTCGTCGTCGCGGTAGAGGCGGTCGCCGTGCAGCTCCACGAAGTCCGTGAACGCCCGCTCGATGTAGTCGAGCGAATAGGGGCGCTGCGGGTGGCGGGCGACCTGCACCTGTTCGATGGGCGTCAGGTCGCGGTAGGCGTCTTCCTTCAACGCGTCCAACTTTCCGCGCAGCTCGGCGAGCTGCTCCGAGACGTCGAGCCCCCCCTCGTCCGCCACGGTACGCAGGCGGTCGATCTGGTTCTGGATCTCGGCGATGTCACGTTCGAACTCGAATCTGGAGGATCCGGCCACGGTCCCTCCCGACGACGAGCGGAAGGCCGCGCGGGGCGGACCTTCCGCGAGCATGAAGGATTCGGACGAAGCTGTATGGTAACGGGGTCCACCGTCCAGCGTCTACGTTTCGGATTCGTCGATCCACTGCGGCAGTCGTGGCGGCTCGTAGGCGGCGAGCCGATCGAGAAGCGTCTCGGGATCCGCTTCGACGATCACCATGTCGCGGTGCACGGTCGAGAGAAAGCCCTCGCGCGCGGCGTGGTCGAAGAACTCGGTGAGGCGGCGGAAGTAGCGGGCCACGTCGAGCATGCCGCACGGCTTGCTGTGGAGGCCGAGCTGGCCCCAGGTGAGCAGTTCGCAGAAGGCCTCGAGCGTACCGAGTCCGCCCGGAAGCGCGATGAAGGCGTCCGAAAGCTCGGCCATCACGCTCTTGCGCTCGTGCATGGACTCCACGAGGCGCATTTCGGTGGCCCGGGGGTGCGCGACCTCGCGCGCGGTGAGTACGTGGGGAATGACCCCGATCACCTCGCCGCCCGCGTCGAGCGTGGCCGAAGCCAGCCGGCCCATGAGGCCGAGGCTCGACCCGCCGTAGACCAGCCCGATGCCGCGCCGGGCGAGCGTCTCGCCGAAGCGCTGGGCGGCGTCGAGGTAAGCGGGCTCCTCGCCCGCGCTGCTGCCGCAGAAGACGCAGACGCGCTCGAGCTTCATGGCTCCCCGTCGCCGCCGCTCCCCGCGTGCAGGAACCAGCCGTCTGGATCCACGACGACGCGATCGAGGGGTCCGGACGTCTCGACCCGCAGGGTCTCGAGGCGTTCGCGTAGGTCGACGCGCCGTCGCAGTCGCTGCTCACCCGAGACGATCTCGATCTCGAGGGGGCCCAGGAACGTGGGCCAGGCGGCCTCCTGAGTCTGCCGGACCGTGATCACGGCCTCTCCGGCGCCCTCATCCCACGCCGCGTCCGTCTCGAAGACGGGGTAGCCCGGCCGGAAGAGCCACTGCTCGAAGAACCAGCCCAGGTCCCGGCCGGCGGCCTCTTCCATCACACGGCGGAAGTCGTCGGTGAGGACCGCCCGGTGTTCGTAGCGGGCGACGTACTCGCGCACGCCGGCGAAGAACGCGCTGTCGCCCACCAACCCGCGCAGCATGTGGAGTACCCACGCGCCCTTCTGGTAGTTGTTGCGGTTGAGGAGCTGGAAGAGGTCGTCTTCCTCGTGCACCACCGGCTTGCCCACGTCGTCGGACGCGAGGTAGGCCCGCGCGGCACCCGCCATGCGCTCGCGAAACGCCTCGGCCCCGTCGGCGTGCTCGAAGTACTGGGCGCCGAAGTAGGTAGCGAAGCCCTCGCTGAGCCACAGATGCGACCACTCGGCCTCGGTCACGGCGTCGCCGAACCACTGATGCGCGATTTCGTGGGCGACGGTGCCTTCGATGCTCCGCCCCGACGCGAGCGCGCGCTCCGAGTAGAAGATGGCGGACGCGTTCTCCATTCCCCCGAAACGGGTGGCGCTCTGCACGTGGGCGAGCTTGGCGTAGGGGAAGGGACCGAAGGTCTCGGCGTAGTAGTCGACCATGTCTGCGGCGCGAGCGAACGAGAGCCGCGCCTGCGCGGTGTCGGGCGGGAAGAGCCAGGCGCTCACCTCGACGCAGCCGTCGGGTGCGACCGGCGCCCGCCCACAGGCGGCGCGCCCGAGCGGCACGACCGTGAACTCGGCGACCCCCACGACCAGGTTGTACGTCGAGACCGGCGCGCGCGTGGTCCAGTGCCACGTGTTCCAGCCCTCCGCACCCGCGATGGACCGGGGTGCCTCTCGCGGGGGGGCGGCCATCGCTCCGTTGGCGATCACCTGGTAGGCGGCGGGCGCGTGCACCACCAGCTCGGCCGTGGCCTTGTCGGCCGGGTGGTCGAGGGAAGGCAGCCAGAAACGCGTGCGGTTCGGCCAGTTGTCGACGAAGGCCGACGGTGCGCCGTGGACGTTGGGGCGCAGGATGAGCCCGTCGTCGGGATGGCCCGCATAGACGACCTCGACCATGAGTGTGCGCCCGCCGGCGTCGGGCGGAAGCGGCACGAGAAGGCGGCCGGCGACGTGCTCGGCTTCAACCGGGCGTCCGTCGACCGAGACGCGCTCGACGCGCAGGCCGGTGAAGTCGAGCGGCAGGCGGTCGGGCGCCCCCGCAGGGTCGACCGCCACCTCGAGCTGCGCGACGCCCCGCACGGTCGGGCGCTCGGGGTCGATCCACAGCTCCACCCGGTAGGTCCGGGCGTCGAGGCCGGCCGGGTAGGCTCCCGCCGGCGAGCGACGGCCGGCCTGGATGGGGGCGGGCTCGTCGTTCTGCTGGGCGAGCGGCGCCGCGGCCCCGGGGACGGCCGTGGCGGCGAGGGCGCCGCAGGCGAACAGCAGCGCGGCCAGCGAGGCTGCCGGGGCGCCGCTCCGCCGCCACTCCCGGGGCCGCCTCACGGCTCGCCCCCCACGACCTCGAAAGGCTCGGCCTCGAGCGGGTCGGCGAAGCGCCCCCAGTAGCGGGCGGCCGCGCGGGCGTCGGGCGGCGAGACGTTCTCGAGGCCGAGCCCGTCGAAGGGCTGCAGCAGCTCCGCCTTGCGGTCGATCACGGCCTGCACGTCGAGGAACAGATTCGGGCGGAAGTCCAGCGTGGCCGTGGGCGTCTGGTAGGCCAGCACGCGAGCGACCTCGCCCACCATGGCGGCGCCCACGCGGTGCGTGGCCACGCGGTTGGGCGTGCGGTCGCTGTCGGTGGGAATGTAGAACGCGGCCGGGCGCAGCTCGGAGACGAGCGTGCGGACCATCTGGGCGGCGTCCTGCAGGTTGATCATCTCGGGTTCGGTGGCGCTGCCGAACACCAGGCGGGCGCCGAGGCGGTCGGCCGCGGTGTGGGCCGCGGTGCGCAGCCGGGAGCCGCCGTCCGGGTCGCCGCCCGCCAGCGTGAACACGACCACGTCGTGGCCGCGGTCGCGGTGCTGAAGGAGCACGCCCCCGCACCCGGCGAAGACGTCACCCGGCCGGGTCCCGAGCGCCAGAATGCGCGTTTCGGCGGCGCTACCGGCTTCCGCAAGGGGACAGAGCTGGCGCAGGTGTTCGAGCAGATCGGCCTTGTCGACGGGCTTCTGCAGGACGAGGTCCGCGCCGGCGCGGTAGGCGGTATCGACGTAGACGTCGCTCGTATGCGCCGTCACAGCGATCACGGGCATGTCGGGATACAGCTCCTTGGCGAGCCGGATCACGTCCATGCCGTCGCGGCCGGGCAGGTTGAGGTCGATGACGGCCAGGTCCCAGGGCCGCCCCTCGAGGCGCTCGACCCCGTGGTCGCCGTCTTGCGCCAGGGTCACGGTGTAGTCCCCGGCGTCCTCGATTGCGGTCTTGAGAAGGAGGGCCTCGTCGATCGTGTCTTCGACGAGGAGCACGTCGGCGTGGGTGCGGGGCGCCTCGGTTGGTTCGCTCACGAGGGAACCGGACTCCTCTGCTGCTCGACTGGTGGTTGGCGGTCTGCCGCGCCCGGGGGGCGCAGGTTGAAAGCTAAGACATCGGCGCGGTGCTGGGCACCGCCGGCTCCGGGATGCGGAACCAGACGATCACCCCCATCGCCAGAACGAATACGCCGGCCAGCCACGTGGTGCTCGCGTACCCGTAGGCCGAGAACAGCGGCCCGGCCGCCGCCGCGCCCACGGCGAAGCCCACCTGCCCGAGGGCGACGGCGAAGCTCATGAGCGAGCCGCGCCGCTCGTCGCTCACCAGCGCGGTGAGCAGCGCGGAAAAGGGGCTGATGCGCATGGCGACCAGCACCATCGTGAGGAAGAACATGGGGTAGGCGACCCACATGTCGACGGTCACGACGGTGGTGAGCGCCATCACGATCGACAGCCCCACGCACGATCCCAGGATGATGCGCTTGCGGCCCACCCGGTCGCTCAGGTGCCCGGCCCGGGGCCCGGTGAGCACGTTGGCCACACCGCCCACAAGGAAAAGTGCGGCGATCTGGGAAGGCGTAGCGCCCAGGGCCCGCTCGAGCCACGTGGGAAGGTAGACCACGAAGAACGCGACCCCCATGAACATCGTGAAGTAGGCGGCCGCGGCCGAAACGATCTCGCGGCGGCGCAGCATGTCGGCGTAGCCGGCGATCGCCGACGCGAGCGTGAGGGAGCGGGTGCGGCGCACGTCGGGCTGGGGCACCCTCGTGAAGATGAGCAGGAAGGTGAGCGCCATGGCGACCGCGAACATGGCGAACGGCGCCCGGAAGCCGAAATGGTCGGCCAGGATCACGCCCAGCGGCACGCCCGCGATCTGCCCGAAGGCGCTGCCGCTCATCACCCAGCCGGTCGCCCAGCCTCGCCGCTCGTACGGGAAGTAGTCCCCCACGTACGACACGGCCGCACCCGAGAGCATCCCACCGGCGATGCCCGCGAACACGCGAACGGCCAGGAAGCTGGCGTAGCTGTCGACGGCCTGATGCGCGGCCAGCGCGAGGGTCATCGTGCCCGTGCCGAGGAGCAGCATGCGGCGCCGTCCGATGCGGTCCGACACCGGGCCCGACAGGATGGCGAACAGGCCGACCATCAGCGAGTAGGCCGACACCAGCGTGCCCAGCACCGCGTCGTCGATCGACAGCGTCCGGCCGATCTCGGGCAGCAGCGGCGAGATGATCATGATCTGGCTGCTGGC
>RFGQ01000299.1 GCA_003695865.1 Gemmatimonadota bacterium
ATCGGCGCGGCACATGGGCGGCGGCGGGCAGGGCCCCCACACCGCCAGCAGGGCGGTGATGTCGGCGGCGTTGACCACCCCGTCGCCGGTGAGGTCCGCCCGCTCGACGGCCGCGGCGATCGCGGCCACAGCGATGAGGGAGGCGGGGGTCACTGGTGATCTCCTGTGTTCGCTGATATCAGGACTTCGACAGCGCGTTTGCGGTCGCGCTTGTTTTTGCCGCGCGTGCCGTGGTCTGTAGCCTTGGGCACGTCTATTCGATCATGTCGCCACAGCCCGGGCGCGTACAGACGAGCCAGACGGTCGTGCGCATAGTACGACGCCACCACGCATGATCCAGCGGAGCGGTGCTCATCGAGAATGGACGCTAGCGACGCGTGAAAGTCGTCGCTCTCGGCGAGCGTTCCGGTGCCGTCGTCCACGTCGACGGCGTACCGCGTCGACCGCGTCTCGTTCAGGTACGGCGGGTCGACATAGACAGCCACGCCGGTTCCGCGCCGCGCCTTGCGCAGCACCTCGAGCGCGTCGCGACACAGAAATGTCGTCTTGGACGAGAGCAGCGCTGCCCATCCCGGCAGGCTGCGCTTGACCGACGCCCACCGGCCGGCGGGGTCTCCGCCAGAGTTCGTCCATCGGACGCAGAAGCGCGAGCGGAGAGATTCCCACCCCGCCCGCATTCCCGAGAATCCGTTTCGTCCCATCCAGGACGCGATCAGGTACGCACGCGCCGTATCGACGCGCAGTCCGCCGGGGGCGGGGCAGAGCGAACGATCTGACGCTAGATAATCGAGCGCGTCGAGGTACTCACGTTCGTGGAACGGCGTGGCGTCGATCATATCTGACAGCGCCTGCGAGGCCGCGCGATCAGCAAGGCAGCGGGCCAGGTTCGACACAAGCCCGTTGGCGTCGTTGACGATCGCGCGGCCGCCGAATCCGCGCTTGCGGAGTTCGAGCAGGACGGCGAGCGAGCCGTGAAAAGGCTCGACATACTCGATCGGCGGCCCGCCGGCGCATAGCGCGTCGACGATCCGAGGCGCGAGCGTGCGCTTGCCGCCGAGATACGGCAGGATGGCTGATTGATTCCTGTTCACACGATTCAATCACGCGTTCGTGGGTCCGACAGATCGCCGGACCCGCCGCAATCCGGGCACGGGACGGGCCTGACGAGGCCGGCGCGAACGGCCGCGTCCGATCCTGGCGGGAGTGATTTCCACATGGACCACGGCGCGCCCTCGGCGCTATTGTCGATCTTCCCGCACCCATCGCACCGCGGGCAGTAGCCAGCAGGCTTCGTCTCGGTCGTAATGGTGCTCATTGCATCTCCTTCATAGTTTGCTGCAGGTCCCGGGCTCCGCGCATCATCTTCACGATCCGCCCCCGCGCGGACGGGCGGCGCGGGGTTTGACGCTCGCATCGATGCGCTCGACGGCGTACTCACCCTCGCCCGTTTCGGGGTCGGGCGCCGACGTGACGCGGTAGCGCCGGGGCAGGCTCAGCCAGAGCCCTTCGAGCAGATCGAAGGTGTCTCCGACTTCGAGGAATCGCTCTTTGGCGTGGCGCTCCGGCTCGTCGATCGTGACCTCATCGGGCATCCCGCGCGGGTCCATCGAGTGATAGTTCACCTCGTCATCGAGGCTGAACGTGCCGTCATCGATGAGGTCCTTGAGCGTGGTCTTCATGGTGTGGGCTCCTCGCGCATGTTCATCAAAG
>RFGQ01000300.1 GCA_003695865.1 Gemmatimonadota bacterium
GCCCGGCGAGGCCCGCTCCATCCCGAGGATCTTTCCGACCGTGGCGCCCGCCCCCGCCCCCACGCGGCCCGTGGCCACCGGAGCCTCGCTCGCGGCCTCGCAGGCCGCCCGGCCCAGCGCGGCGTCGGGCCTCGGGCGTCCGGGAGACAGGTCGTAGAGCACCGCGGCCGGCACGATGGGCACCGGCCCCATGGCGGTCGGGAACCCGCGCCCCTGCTCCTCGAGCCAGCCCATCACGCCCTCGGCCGCGGCCAGCCCGTAGGCCGACCCGCCGGTGAGCAGCACCGCGTCGGCGCGCGGGGCCACGTGGCGCAGATCCAGCACGCCGCTCTCGCGCAGGCCCGTGGCCATGCCGCTGATCTCGAGCGCTCCGCGGAACGGCCCCAGCACCACCGTGCAGCCCGTGCCGCCCTCGGGGTGGGTCGCATGCCCCACCCTGATGCCCGGTACCGCGGTCAGCGTGTCGTTCACAGCAGCCGGCTCAGCTCGGCATTGTCGATGTTCCCTCCCGACACCACCGCCGCCACGCGGCGGCCGGCCACGTCGACGCGGCCCGCGAGCAGGGCGGCCGTGGCGGCGGCACCGGAGTACTCGACCACCATGCGGCCTCGGTGCACGAGCCAACGGGCCGCTTCACGGATCTCGTCGTCGCTCACCGTCACCACCTCGTCGACGAAGGCGCGCACGTGCGCGTGGGTGAGGGCGCCGGCCCGCACGGGAAGCAGCCCGTCGGCCACCGACGCGGTCGACGCCAGCGTCACCGGCCCGCCCGCCTCGAGCGCCGCCCGCATCGACGCGGCCCCCTCGGGCTCCACGCCCACGATACGCGCGTCGGGCCGAAGGCGCCGGATGGCGGCAGCGCTGCCGCTCGCGAGGCCGCCACCTCCGATGCACACGACCCAGGTGTCCACGCGGGGCCAGTCGGCGACGACTTCCAGCCCCACCGTCCCCTGGCCCGCGATGATGTGCGCATGGTCGAACGGCGGCACGATCGTGAGCCCCTGCTCGGCGGCGATCGCCTCCGCGCGGGCCCGGCGCTCTTCGGACGTCGTACCCTCGAGCACCACCTCGGCGCCCAGGGCCTCCGCGCCCTGCCGCTTCACGGCGGGCGCGGTCGTCGGCATCACGACCACGGCGCGGATGCCGAACAGGCGCGCGGCGAGCGCGACCGCCTGGGCGTGGTTGCCCGACGAGAACGTGATCACGCCCCGGGCGCGTTCGCTGCCGGGGATGCGCGACACGAAGTTGATCGCGCCGCGCGCCTTGAACGATCCCGTCCGCTGAAGGTTCTCACATTTCAGGCGCAGTTCGCCCGCGCCCACGGTCTCGCAGAGTTCCGGCATCTCGACGAGCGGCGTGCGCACCACGGCGCCGCTCAGCAGCGCGGCCGCCTCACGGATCTCGTCGAGGGTGACGAGG
Source organism: Gemmatimonadota bacterium (assembly GCA_003695865.1). Classification (GTDB taxonomy): domain Bacteria; phylum Gemmatimonadota; class Gemmatimonadetes; order Longimicrobiales; family Gaopeijiaceae; genus J028. Next base: position 1,420 of record RFGQ01000300.1, read on the forward strand.
CTGGGTTCACTCATCGTCGGTGGACGCCGCGCCTCCTTCGCCGCTGCCGTTCTCGTCTTCTTCCGGGATCACGCGCGCCACGTCCACGACCACGTCGCCCTCGTCGAGGTTCACCAGCTTCACACCCTGGGTGGCCCGCCCGATGACCCGGATCTCGTCCACCGACTGCCGGTTGATGACGCCGTTACGCGTGATGAGCATGAGCTGGTCGCCCGGCACCACGCTCTTGATCGCGACCACCCGGCCCGTCTTCTGCGTGGCCCTCAGGTTGATCACCCCCTTGCCGCCCCGCCCCTGCAGACGGTACGCGTCCACCTCGGATCGCTTGCCCATCCCGTTCTCCGAGACCACGAGCAGCGTGGCCTCGGGCCGGCTCACCACCACCATGCCCACCACCTCGTCGTCGCCGACCAGGTTGATGCCGCGCACGCCTTCGGCCGCTCGGCCCATGGGGCGCACGTCCTTCTCGTGGAAGCGGATCGCAAGTCCATCCCGCGTGGCCAGCACCACCTCGTTGTCACCCTCGGTGATCTGCACGTCGATGAGCTCGTCGCCCTCGCGGATGTTGATCGCGTTCAGGCCAACCGTGCGGACGTTCCCGTAGGCGCTGAGCGGCGTCTTCTTGATCTTGCCGAGGCGCGTGCTGAACAGCAGGTAATGGTCGTCGGAGAACTCGCGTACCGGCACCACCGCCGCGATCTCCTCTTCGGGGCCGAGGTTGAGCAGGTTCACGATCGGCTTGCCCCGCGAGTTCCGCCCGCCTTCGGGGATCTGCCACACCTTGAGCCAGTAGCACTGGCCCTGGCGCGTGAAGATCATCAGGTACTGGTGCGCCGTGGCGACGAAGAGGTGCTCGACCCAGTCCTCGTCCTTGGTGCCCATCCCCTTGAGCCCCCGCCCGCCCCGCCGCTGCGCGCGGTAGGTGTCGATGCCGACCCGCTTCACGTAGCCCTGACGCGAGAC
>RFGQ01000301.1 GCA_003695865.1 Gemmatimonadota bacterium
CCACCGTCACGAACGCGTCGTCGACCAGGGTCACCGAAGCGCCGATCACGGGCTGCTTGCCTTCGAGCAACACCCGACCGACCACCGCCTGAGCGCGGGCCGCGGACGGGGCGAGCGCCGCAAGCCCCACCAGAAGGTAAACCGCCAACCGGCCCCTCGGCCCCGAGGGCCGCCAGCGCGCCATCCTGCACATCTGCTCGACCTCCATCCGGGATCCGCGTCCAGCGCGGGGGGCGGACCCCTGCGTGGCGCCGAGCCACGGCACGGCGCCTTCGACACTACCGGGCGCGGAGGCGATCCCGCGCCCTACGACGCGTCGACTTCGAAGGGAATCGGCGGCCCGGGAAGACCGTAGGCCCCCGGATGATCGGGGGCGACCGCCTTCTCCTTGCCGCTCCACGCTTCGATGTCGATGCGGTACACCGCCGTCCTCTTCAGCTCTTCCGGCGCGATCGGACGGTAGTCGCGCCCGGGCCGCAGATGCGGCGCGTATTTGTCGAGCAGTTTCTGCAGCGCGCGCTCGGACTCGCCCGGGTCGTCCACGACCCGGAGCGATCCGAAGACCACCACCCCCGAATACTCCACACTGAACTCGAGGGCCTCGTCGGCCGGGAGCAGCCGGCCCATGGCCCCCGTGTAGAGGACCACCTGCCTGGGCGTCTGCCCCACACCCGGGCGGGTCCGTCCCGTCCGGGCCGTGTGCAGATAGAGGGCGTGTGCCTCCTCATCGTATACGAACAGGTTGGCGTTCGCATACACTTCTGCGCCGTCCGAAAAGGCGAACACCCCCCAGGGGGCCGCGTGCAGGTAGCGTCGGATCCAGGCCTCCTCCTTCGCGCGGTCGCGGCGGCGTACGCGTACCCGCGCATCGTCGGTCGCGGGAGGAGCCGCCTCCGCGTGCGGGGGCGGAGGCCCGCCGCGGTCCGAGCCTGAGGGCGGAGGCGCCGCCGGCACCGCCGGCCGGGGGGTCAGCAACGGCGGATCGGCCGGCCGCGAAGCCGGGTCGGCACGGCTGGACAGCGCCACCAGAACGATCTCGTCCACGCCCTCGTTGCGGACCGCGTGGGCGGTTCCGGGAGGCACCTCGAACAGGGCCGCATCACCCGCCGCGACCGACTCGGTCCCCCCGACGGGCTCGGCGACCTCGGCGGGGTCGTCGGCCTCGGCGGGCCCGGCGCCCGCG
>RFGQ01000302.1 GCA_003695865.1 Gemmatimonadota bacterium
CGGGCGATGGCCCCGGCCCCGCCCGCGACACGCTCCAGGTCGGCCACGGCGCGCACCGTGTCGCCGGCCCGCCGCGCCACCTGGCCTCGAAAGAGCAGGAGGGCATCGCGCTGCACCCGCGACCAGCGGGCGTGCTCCGCACGGTCGAGCACCGCAAGCGCGCGGGCCGGCCCCCAGCGCTCCACGGCTGCCGCGAGCAGGGCTCGCACCGAGTCGCCCCGCGTGCGCGCACCCGCGTTCTCGAACAGGCCGCGGGCGGCGTCCCGCGCCCGCGCGGTGTCGTCGATCGCCACCGACCAGGCCAGCCGCTCGAGGTCGGCGGGCACCCGGTAGCGCCCGTCCACCGCCGTGGCGCGGTCAAGGTCCCACCAGGCCTGCCCGATCTGTCCGGTGGCAAGCAACGCCCGGGCCCGCCACAGGTGTCCTTCCCCGCGCACCTCGGGAGTCAGGGGGCCGCGCAGCGCCTCGTCGAGCATCGGCAAGCCGCGGGCGGCCTGTCCGCGCGCCACCGCGAGGGCTCCCAGGTAGAGGCGCGCCTCGGCCCGGACCTCGGGGTCGGGCGTGGTCTCGAAGGCGCGGCGCAGGGCGCGCTCCGCCTCGGGCCACTCCCGCCGACGCAGGTGCGCCCGCCCCTCGAGCAGCAGCGCGTCGTCGGCCCAGGGGCCGTCGGGGTCCTCGGCATAGGCCTCTCGTGCTCGCTCGATGACGCCCTGATACATGCCCAGCACGGCCGTGTCGCGCCCGGCCCACAACGCCGCGTCGGCATCCTCGTAGAGGCGCCGCGCGTTGTAGACGGTGTTGAGGTAGAGGCAGCCCGTGAGCGCCACGCCCGCGAGCCAGCCACCCCGCCGGAGGACGGCCCCAGGGCTCACCGTCGCCCCGCCTGCGCCGCGCGGCGGATCATCCTCCCGACGACGGGCCCGGTGGATAGCGCTCGAAGAACGCACGGATGGCCTCGGCCAGCGCCCGCGCCGCGTCGCGCTGGAAGTCCCGGTCGGCGAGCAGGCGGGCCTCGTCCCGGTTCGTGAGGTAGCCCAGTTCGACGAGCACGGCCGGCATCAGAGCGTTCGTGATGACGGCCAGCGGCGCCTGCTTCACACCCCGGTCGGGCCCCGGGTGCACCTCCGCCATGCGCTCCTGCACCATCTGCGCCAGCAGGGCGGACCAGTGCTGCGTGTCGAGGTTGCGCAGCTCGCGCAGGATGAAGTCGAGGTCGGGGTCCTCGCCGGTCGCGTCGTCTTCCAGCTGCAGGGGCGCGTTTTCGAGCGCCGCGACCCGTTCCTCGTGCTCGGTGCGCGCCTCGCTGAGGAAGTAGGTCTCGAAGCCGCGGACCTCGGGACTGCGGGGCGCCGCGTTCGCGTGAATCGACACGAACACCCCTGGGCGCTCGCCACGCCACTCGGTGGCCAGGCGCCCGCGTTCCCACAGCGGCACCAGCCGATCGTCCTCGCGCGTGAGGCGCACGTCGAAGCGGGGGTCGTCGTCCAGTTCGTCGGCGAGCGCCAGGGCCACGGCCAGGGCCACCTCCTTTTCCCGGGTACCGTCCGCGGCGTGCGTGCCC
>RFGQ01000303.1 GCA_003695865.1 Gemmatimonadota bacterium
GCCCAGGATCACGCCGAACACCACGTGGGCCCCGGCTCCGGCTCCGTCGGTGGCTTCGGAGAGCGCAAAGCAGTTGGCGTCGTTCATCACCCGCACGGGGCGCCCGAGCCGCGCCTCGAGGTCGCGGTCGAAGGGCCGGCCGATGAGCCAGGTGCTGTTGGCGTTCTTCACCAGCCCGGTGAGCGGCGAGATGATCCCGGGCATGCCCACGCCCACCGGGGCGAGGCCGGCAGGGCCGCCGGCCCGGTGCTCGACCTCGTCCACCAGCGCGGCGAGCGTCTCGAGCGTGGCTTCGTACCCGTGGGGTGTCTCCACCCGGTGCCGCCCCCGGACCGTGCCCTCGCGGTCGAGGGCGACGGCTTCGGTCTTCGTGCCGCCCAGGTCGATGCCGATGCGCAGTACGGGAGCGTCCATGCGCGGCAACCTGGCGGCCGCCGGGCCCTTCGGCCAGGCCGGACCCGCCGGATCGCGCGGGGGGCGGCACGTGAACCGCGCCTTGCTCGACCCTCCCGCTCCGCCGTAGCATCCTCGTCGGGCCGGGCGGCGGCTGCGCGGTCGCCGCCGGCCTCGCCCGTCCGCGAACCAGGAGCCCGCGATGAGTCCCAAGAAGAAGCGCTCGCGCGAATACCGCCGGCCGCGGTTCGGACCGGGGTCTCCCGCGCGGAGCATGAGCTTCAAGCAGGTCGTTGCGCAGGGGATCGCCGCGTGGGAGCGCGACGACTTCGAAGCCGCCTACGAGCACTTCCGCTCGGTCCTCGAGGAGCACCCCAACTTCGCCGACGTGCGCAACAAGGCGGGCCTCTGTCTGGCGATGATGGGCGACGTGGAGGGCGCGCTCGAGCAGTTCGACTACGCGCTGAGCCTCAACGAAGCGTATGCCGAGGCGCACCTCAACCGGGCGATCGTCCTCAACGAGATGGGGCGCTTCGAAGAGGCCAAAGAGGCCTTCAAGCGCGCCAGCGAGCTCGATACCCGGGATTCGGGAACCTTCCCCTCCGACGCCGGAAACCGGCTGGCGATCTCGCACGCCAAGACGGGCGATCTCTACCTGGTCGCCGATCGGCCCGGTGACGCGGCCCGCGAATACGAGGCCGCGCTGCGCATCCGGCCCCGCTTCGCGGACATTCGCACGAAGCTTGCAGAGGCCTACATCCAGCTCGGCCGGCTGGAAGAGGCGAGGGACGAGCTGGAGTCGATTCTCGAGACGCGGCCCGAGTTCACCGGTGCGCGCATCCGCCTGGGCGTGGCGCTGCACCGGTTGGGCGACGACGAGGGCGCCGCGGCGCACTGGCGCCGCTGCATCGAAGAGGATCCGGAAGACATGAGGGCTCGCGCCTATCTCGCCGCGATCGAGCGGGGCGAAGGCGTCGACGCCTGAGCGCTTCCGTGGACCGGCGCCTTCCGTCACCTTCCAGCCGGCGCTGAGCGCACGCACAGGCTTCGGCAGACGGAGAGGCATGAGGATCCCATCCCATTTCGATCGCGGACCGCACGCGCGGGGAGCGCGCGGCGCCGGGCCATCAGGCGCTCGCGCAGATCGAAGGCGGCGGGAAGCGCTTCGCCGAGACCCGCGA
>RFGQ01000304.1 GCA_003695865.1 Gemmatimonadota bacterium
TGGGGTCCGGTCTGATGGGCCGGCACTCCGCGGGCGCGGTTGCCAGCACGGCCATCGTCGCTGTCGGCGCCTCCCTCGTGCTTCACGAGCTCGCCCACGCCCTTGTCGGTGCGCTGGTCGGTGGGCGCCCCACGTTGATCACGGCGATGGAGGTGCGAGGCGACTTCACCGCGCTGAGTCCCGCTGGCCGGATTGCCCTGGGCGCCGCCGGGATGGCGACCAATGCCCTCATGGCCGCGGCGGCCTATGCCGCCCTCCGGGTCCGCTCGGGCGTCCGCCGCGCGGCCGTGTGGAGCGAGAGGGCGTCTGCGATGGCGGCGGCGGCCGCGGACGGCGCCGGCGGGGGTCACCGGCCGGCACCGGGAGCCTCGCCGGCGGGCGCGTCGGCGCTCGATCTCTTCCTGTGGTTCGTGCTGGCCTACGGCGGCGTGCTGACGGCCGCCAAGACCGCGTCCGAAACGGCGGCCGGGTGGGGGGACTGGATGACCATCCTGCGGGCGGTGCCGCATGCCACAGTGGTCCGTGCTCTGGCCCTGGTGCTCGGGACGGCGGGGCTGCTGTGGATGGTGCGCCTCTCGCGGCGGATGCTCTCGGGTCTGCTCGTGGCGACGACCGCCCCGGAGCGGAGACTCGAGGGCCTGCGGCTTATCGCGACGGCCGGCTTCGCCTGCGCCGTGCTGGGATCCGGCGCGGCGGTGACGAGTGGTGTGGGCGCGCCGCGGGCCCTGGCGCTCGCCGCGGGCGCGATCCTGGGACCGTTCGTCGTCCTCGGCCTATCCCTGGCGGTGCGTCGGCAGGGGAGGGCAGCCCCGACGGACCTCCCCCGCACCCCTGCCGTGGCCGGATTGGGGTGGACGAGCGCCGCGGCGGTCGTCGTGATCCTGATGTGGGGGGTGTTCGGTCCGGGGTTGAGGCTGGGCGGCTGACCGGAGGCGCGGCGCGGCCGAGGGGCGGGGCGGCCCTGGTGCGTGCCCGCTCCCTCTAGCGGACCGGCCTGGGAGCCCGCTGGGGCGGCAGCCGAAGGTCGGCCCACTCGGTGGCGTCGCGCCAGCGGCCCAGCGGTCGGGGCCGGCGCCACACCGGCCGTGCCCGCGAGCGTGCGGCCGCCGGAAACCAGGCGAGCTCGCGTCGCTCGGGATGCGCGGAAGCGGCGGAGCGCGCCCACACGCCCCTCAGGTCGGCCTCGTGCACCCTGCGTCCCGCGCGCTGGCAGGGCGCGTGCGGCACGGGCTCGCCCCGGTCGTCCAGCGGATAGGCGAGTGGTAGGCGAAGCGCCTTCAGCCCGCGTGGATCGGTGGCGTCGGCGCAGCGCTGATCGCGGGGTAGGCGGGCCGCCACCAGCACATAGGCGTCGTCCTCCAGATCTTCGACATCGACGGGCGCGTCCGCGAGCAGCCGCTCGAGCTGTGCGCGGGCCGTGAGCGGGTCGGCCGAGAAGTAGAGCGTCGGGTAGGCGCCCGGGGCGTTCCAGCGGCCGCCGGAGAGCCCGGGCGGGACGGGGTCGAGGGGGTCGTCCCAGGCGGGATCGGCCACCCGCAACCACACGCGCCCGTCGGGAAGCTCGACGGTGGGCAGCGGCTCCGGCCGCGGTCGCCTCACGCCTGCACCCGCCGCAGATCGAACATCGCCTCCACCGCGTCGCGCACCGCCTCGTAGCGGCCCTGATGCGCGAGCTCGAGCAGCGAGCGGCCGGCCAACATGCGGGCCGGGCGGCGCACCACGGCGGGGATGCGCTCCCGTTTGAGCCGCCGGTCGAGCTGATCGGTGGCCGCGGCGAGCGCCGCCACCGCGGGCGCGCGCCCGGGCGGCACCCCCTGCGTCAGCCACTTCGAGAACGCCTGCCGCGAGACCCCGAACACGCGCGCCGCCTCGGAGCGGGACAGGTCCCAGAGCGTCATGAAGCGCTCGAGCGGCTGCGTGCGCACGCGGCGATCGAGCGCGTCGGCGAGGGCGCGCAGCCACGCGGGATCGGGAGCCTGCGCGGCCAGATCGGCCGCGACGGCGGTGGGGGAGCGGACGGTCATGGGATCCTCCTCGGGGCTCGGACGCAGGATGGCGGATTGCAGACGTCGGACGCCGCATAGCGGATGTTGGACGTCGGTAACGCATGCCGCAACCACACGTCAACTGCAACCTAATCGCAATCGCAGCCGGATCGCAACCGCAACCGAAACGCAACATCGGGATCCGACGCGAACCGGGTCGCGAAGGCGGTGAGTGTTACGTGTGGTCGAGTGTCTGGCCCCGCCCCTACCCCTCCACCCGCCCGGCGAGCAGGATCGCCTCGGCGTCTTCGAGGGGCACGGGGTGCGCCCACAGGAAGCCCTGGGCGTGCTCGCACCCGAGCTCGGTGAGCAGTTCGGCCTGCGCCTTCGTCTCGACCCCCTCGGCCACCACCTGCATGCCCAGGTCGTGCGCCAGGTCGATGATAGCGCGAACGAGCCCGGCGTCTCGCGGCTGTCCCCGCATCTCGGCCGCGAA
>RFGQ01000305.1 GCA_003695865.1 Gemmatimonadota bacterium
GCCGCGTAGACCAGCCCGCACGGCAGGAGCCCGTTCGCCAGGCCGAACGCAAAGCGCGCCCCCACGCTCCGCCCGTCGGCCACGCGGCGCGCCATGCGGCCCAGGCCGGGCACGACCACGGCCGGCTCGGGCGCCACACCCGCGAGCGCACCCGCGAACCACACGATCAGGGCCGCCGAGACGGCGGGCGCCACCCAGCCGGCCGCAGCCGGCAGCGCCGTCAGGCCCTGGCCGAGCGCGCCGCTCCCGGCGCCCAGCAGCGCGTACGTGACCAGCCGGCCGGCGTGCCAGGGCACGGCCCCTCGTGCGCCGCCCCCGCAGGCCAGGGCGAACGGGCCGCACATGCCGGCGCAGTGGGGCGTGCCCACCAGGCCGGTGACGAGCGCCGCGCCCGCGAGCGTCCAGAAGGTGGCGTCCACCGGTGTCCTCTCGTCTGATGGTCGGTTCGATCGGTGCGCTTCACCGGGTCGGCGCGCGCCCTGCGCTCCGCCTCCGTCGCTCCACCGGCGCCCCGCGCGCGGATCGAAACGGGCGCGTGGCGTAGCGGGCCACCCGAAAACCCTCCCATCGGTGTGGGAAATCTCCCCACGGCATGCGCCGACGTTCTCCCGACAGAACGATTCTCGTTAAGGGTCTAGCTTGGTCGCGACGTTTCCGGGCGACGCACGCCACAACTTCGCACTCCACGGCCCCGCCGGCCGGTGGGGGCCTCGTCACGTGGCGCACGTCCGGAACCCGTGTGGACCGGAAGTTCATCGAGACGAGGGCCCATGGAAAGCACCAGCGTCCCCAGCCCGCAGCCGGCGTCCGCGGCCGCCGGCGCGAGCATCGACTACGACGACGACATCGTCAAGAAGTTCCTGCTGGCGAGCGTCCTGTGGGGCGGAGTCGGCATGCTCGTCGGCGTGATCGTCGCCCTGCAGATCGTGTGGTGGCCGGCCAACCTGGGGCTGCCCTGGACGACGTTCGGCCGTCTGCGCCCGCTGCACACCAACGCGGTGATCTTCGCGTTCGCGGGCAACGTCTGCTTCACCGGAATCTACTACTCGATGCAGCGGCTGCTGCGTACGCGCATGTACAGCGACCGGCTGAGCGCCCTGCACTTCTGGGGCTGGCAGCTCATCATCGTGCTCGCCGCGATCACGCTGCCGCTCGGCCTCACGCAGTCGAAGGAGTACGCCGAACTCATCTGGCCCATCGACGTGCTCATCGCGGTGGTGTGGGTGATCTTCGCGATCAACTTCTTCGGCACGATCGCGATCCGGCGCGTGAAGCACCTGTACGTGGCCATCTGGTTCTACATGTCGTTCGTGATCACGATCGCGGTGCTGCACATCGTCAACAGCCTCGCGGTGCCGGCCACGTTCCTGCGCTCCTACCCCATCTACGCCGGGCTCACCGACGCGCTGGTGCAGTGGTGGTACGGACACAACGCCGTGGGCTTCTTCCTGACGACGCCCTTCCTCGGGCTCATGTACTACTTCCTGCCGAAGGCGGCCGAGCGGCCGGTCTACAGCTACCGGCTGTCGATCATCCACTTCTGGGCGCTCGTCTTCATCTACATCTGGACCGGGCCGCACCACCTGCTCTACTCGGCGCTGCCCGACTGGGCCCAGACGCTCGGCATGGTGTTCAGCGTCATGCTGCTCGCGCCCTCGTGGGGCGGCATGCTGAACGGGCTGCTCACGCTGCGCGGCGCCTGGGACCGGCTGCGCACCGACGCGGTGCTCAAGTTCATGGTCGTGGCCGTGACGTTCTACGGCATGTCGACCTTCGAGGGCCCGATGATGTCGATCCGGGCCGTGAACGGGCTCGCCCACTACACCAACTGGGTCATCGGGCACGTGCACTCGGGCGCGCTCGGCTGGGTGGGCATGATCTCGTTCGGCATGATCTACTGGCTGGTGCCGCGCCTGTGGGGCCGACCGCTGGCCGACCCCGACGGGCCCACGCGCCACTTCTGGCTGGGGACGATCGGCATCGTGCTCTACATCGTCTCGATGTGGGCGGCGGGCCTCATGGAAGGCGTGCAGTGGCGTTCGGTGAACGAGGCCGGCCAGCTGGCGCATCCCATCTTCCTCGACATCGTCCACCGGCTGGCGCCCTTCTACTGGCTGCGCCTCATCGGCGGCACGATGTACCTGGTGGGTGCGGTCATGATGGCCCTGAACATCTGGCGCACGATCCGCGGCCCGGCGCCCGACGCCGCTGGCCCCGAGCCCGTGCCGGCTCCCGCACAGTGAGCGTGAGGTGAGGACCATGTCGAATCACGAAGCGAATCGGAATCCGACGCCGGCCACCGCCTCCGACGCGGGGTATGGACGCTGGCACCGCCGTGTACTCGAGAATCGGGGCGGGCTGTTCGCGCTGCTCACCACGATCGGGATCTCGATCGGGGGCATCGTCGAAATCCTGCCCATGTACACGGCCGAGTGGGGGCCCGAGACGGCGGACTGGGTGAGCCCCTACACGCCGCTCGAGGTCGCCGGGCGAGACATCTACATCCGCGAGGGCTGCTACCTGTGCCACTCGCAGATGGTGCGTCCCATGCGCTCCGAGATCCTGCGCTACGGCGAGTGGACCCGCGCGGCCGAATACATGTACGACCGGCCGTTCCTGCTGGGGTCGCGGCGCCTGGGACCCGATCTGCAGCGCGTGGGCGGCAAGTACCCCGACGCCTGGCACTACGAGCACATGCGCGATCCGCGCAGCGTCTCGCCGGGCTCGGTGATGCCGCCCTATCCCTGGCTGCTCGAGCGCACCATCGATCCCGAAGACATCCGCGCCTCGGTCGTAGCGCTCAGGCGCGCGGGCACACCCTACACGGACGAGGACGTCGCCGGGGTGCCCGACGCCCTGCGCACGCAGGGTGAGGGGATCGTGCAGCGACTGGCCCAGGCGGGGATCGAGACCACGTGGGACCGCGAGATCGTGGCGCTGATCGCCTACCTGCAGCGCCTCGGCGTGGACGGGCGGCGCCACCTCGAGCAGCAGAACGCGGGAGGCACGCCATGAACACGCTCCTCAAGCACGCGGCCTCCACCGTGGAGCTCGGCTGGGTCGCCGGGCTCATGACCGCGCTGTTCCTGGTGTTCTTCCTGGGCTGGATCGTCTGGGCCTACGCGCCGTCGAACCGGGCCCGCATGGAGCGGGCCGCCCAACTCCCCTTCCTCGACGAAGGAGACGAGCGGTGAGCAAGGATACCAACCGGCTGCTCGGCCACGCGGACGAGGCCGACGGCATCGACGAATACGACAACCCGTTGCCCGACTGGTGGCTGGGCCTGTTCTGGGTGACGATCCTCTTCGCGATCGTCTACTCGGTGCACTACCACGTGATCGCCGACCGCTCGATCGAGGCCGACCTGGCGCGCGAGATGGCCGCGGCCGAGGCGCGCTGGCCCGACGCGGCCGAAACACCCGAGGCCGCCGCCGTCGAGTTCGCGATCACGCCCGAAGCGGTGGCCGCCGGCGAGCAGGTCTTTCAGACCAACTGCGCGTCGTGCCACGGCGCCGACCTCACCGGCGGCATCGGGCCGAACCTGATCGACGACGAGTGGATCCACGGCGGCACGCCCGAGGACGTGATCCGCACGATCACCGAGGGGGTGCCCGAGAAGGGTATGCTCACCTGGGGCCCCCTGCTCTCGGCCGAGCAGATCCGCGACGTGGCCGCCTACGTGCTCTCGAAGTCGCAGACCGCCGGAGGCTGAGGAACCCCAACGAGCGAACGGCCGGCCCCGGGGGACCCGAAACGCCCACCCCCGGGGCCCCGAGGACCCGGCAGGGTCCGTCGGCGAGCCGGCAGGAGACGGACGACGATGCTGGGCTTTACACATACACGCGAGTGGGTCTACCCGCAGAGCATCCGGGGCAGGTTCCAGACGCTCCGGCGGTGGACGTTCGCCGCGCTGCACCTTGTGCTCTTCGTGGCGCCCTGGATCACCTGGGGCGGGCATCCGCTCATCCGGGTCGACGTGCCCACCCGGCGCACCTATCTGTTCGGGCAGATCTTCACCGCCTCCGACACGTTGATCCTGGTGGTGGTGCTCTTCTTCCTGGCCTTCGCGCTGTTCTTCTTCACGGCGCTGTTCGGCCGCATCTGGTGCGGCTACGCCTGCCCGCAGACGGTCTTCCTCGAGACCTGGATCCGGCCCCTCGAGCTGTGGATCGAGGGGGACCGCACGCAGCGCAAGCGCCGCGACGCCATGGGCTGGACGTTCGACCGCGCCTGGCGTAAGGCCGTGAAGTGGACGCTGTTCCTCCTGGTCGCCTTCGTGCTGTCGATGGCCATGATGAGCATCTTCGCGGGTGCCAGGGAGCTGTGGACGGGGCGCGCGGGGCCCGTCGACTACACGCTGGTCGCCCTGCTCACGGGCCTCTGGTTCTGGGACTTCACCTGGTTCCGGGAGCAGTTCTGCAACTATCTGTGCCCCTACGCCCGCTTCCAGAGCGCACTCACCGACGACGAGTCGCTGCTCATCTCGTACGACGAAGCCCGGGGCGAGCCCCGCGGCAAGGGTCCCGCGGCCGCGGCCGAGGGACGCTGCATCGACTGCCTCAAGTGCGTCGTCGTGTGCCCTCAGGGCATCGACATCCGCAACGGCTTCCAGCTCGAGTGCATCCAGTGCGCACGCTGTGTCGACGCCTGCGAGAGCGTCATGAGCCGCCTGGGGCACGAAACGCTCGTGCGCTACAGCTCGGTGGCCGAGGACGCGGGGCGCAGCGTGCGCCGGCTGCGGCCGCGCACGCTGGCCTACGCGGCCATCCTCGTGATCCTGGCCGTTTCGGGGCTCGGCATGGTCGTGCGCCACATGCCCTTCGAGGCCTCGGTCAACCGCGCGCCCGGTACGCTGTTCACCGTCGACGCCGACGGTGCGTTCCGCAACACGTACGTGCTCAGCCTCATCAACAACGATACCGATGCCACGGCCGTGGACCGGTTCGAGGTCGAGGTCGAAGGTCTCGAGGGCGCCGAGGTGATCGTGCCCGAGATCGAGCTGGGCGCCACGGAAGCGCGTACGGTGCCGCTGGTGGTGCGGCTGCCGGCGCGCAGCGACCTGCCCCGGACGCTGCCCTTCCGGGTGAGGGTCACCGGGCCCGGCGGGACGCTCACGCTCGAAACCACCTTCAAGACAGGAGCCGCGATCCATGCGCCAGACTCGACCCGCTGAGCCCTCCGGGGGGCGTCGCTGGCCCCTCGCCATCGGGCTCGGGCTGCTCCTCATCGTGCTCGTGAACCTCGCGTTCATCTACGTGGCCGTGGGCGTGCAGCGCGACGACCCGGTCGCGGAATCGTACCTCACCGAGCCCCGCTGAGCCGTGCGCGCCGAGCCCGCCCACCTTCCCCGGCCCACGGACGTCCGGCGGAGCGGTTCGCCCGCCGCCGGCGCCGCCGGGCGTGACGCGCCCGACGCGCCCGGTGCCCCAC
>RFGQ01000306.1 GCA_003695865.1 Gemmatimonadota bacterium
CGACCCGGGCCGGTCCGTCGATTTCAGGGCGCACCGCATCCTGTACGGCGAGAACGTGTCGGGCTTCGAGAACGTGGCGAACCTCGAGGCGCTGCCCGAGGCCGGTGCCTACGTGGTGGCGTTGCCCATGAAGATCGGGGGCGGCAGCGGCGGCCCGCTGCGCATCGTGGCGTTCGTGCCGCGCTGAGGGGGCGGGGTGGGGGAGCGGGCGCTCAGCCGCCGCCCACCCCGTGGCGCCGCAGCACCTCGCGCACCCGCTCGACGTCGAGCGCGTCGGCCGTGCGTCCCATGCCGCTCACCGTGGTCGCGCGCAGCAGCGAGTTGTAGATCGCCTCTTCGGTGGCCTCGACCGTGGCTTCGAAGAGCGCCGACATCCGGTCGTTGGCCAGCTCCTCGAGCGTGTGGCGCTCCACGCCGGGGCGCCTGCGCACCTCTTCCGCGGTCGAGAACGCGATCACGTAGTCGCCCGAACCGTTGCCGGCGAACGAGCCCGTGCGGGCGAGCCCCATGATGGCGCGGCGCGCCACGCGCTCCAGGTTGCGGGGCGACAGCGGCGCGTCGGTGGCGACCACGATCATGATCGACCCCTGGCCGTCGTCCGTCTCGTCGAGGGGTGCGCCCTCGGGCGGAGGGGCGCCCGGCTCGACGAAGCCGCGGAAGGAGTAGCGGCCCAGTTCGCGGCCCACGGGCGCCCCGGCGATGGTGAGGATACCACCGAAGTTCGACTGCACCAGCACGCCCACCGTGTAGCCGCCGAGCGGCGCCGGCAGCACGCGGCTCGACGTGCCGATGCCGCCCTTCCAGCCGAACGCCCGCGTGCCGCGCCCGGCCCCCACCGAGCCCTCCTCGACGGGCCCGCTCGACGCCGTCTCGAGCGCGCGCCGTACGTGCTCGGCCTCGACGGGGCGGCTGCGAATGTCGTTGAGGCCCCCGTCGTTCGTTTCGCCGACGACGGCGTTCAGCGAGCGTACGTCTTCCATGCCGGGCTGCTCGAGCGCCCAGGCCACCAGTGCGTCGGCGGCCTTCCACACGCAGAGCGTGCAGGTGAGCAGGATGGGCGTTTCGAGCTCGCCGAGTTCGCGAACCTGCGTCACGCCGAGCAGCTTCCCGAACCCGTTGCCCACGTGGATGGCCGCCGGCACCCGGTCGTGGTAGAGGTCGCCTCCGTGCGGCAGGATGGCCGTCACGCCGGTGTTCACGCGCTCGCCGTCGGTCACCGTCACCTGGCCCACGCGCACGCCCTCGACGTCGGTGATCGCGTTCAGGGGGCCGGGCCCGAAGATGCCCACTTCGATGCCCAGGTCGCGGGCACGGGGCCGCTCCGCGGCGTCGTTCTGCGCCATGAGTCCTCCGGGGAGCGAGACGGCGAGCAGGGCGGCGAGGGCGGCCGCGCGAGGCAGGACGGTGCCGGGGCGCCTCACCGTCCCCCCGCGGCGTCGATCAGCATGAGGCCGAGCAGCAGCGGCTGATAGAGCAACGACCACAGGAACACCCTCCGCGCGTTCTTCTGCGACATGTGACGGGCCGCGTGCACGCACACGGCCAGCATGGCGAGGCCGAGCAGCAGTGCGCCTACCAGATAGACGTTCCCCGTCAGCCCGAGCGGCGTCGGCGCCGCGCTCACCAGGATGAGCGAGATCGTGTGGTAGACCATGTGCCGGCCGATGCGGCCGCCGTCGGGGTCGGTAGGCGGCGCCATGAAGAAGCCGGCGCGCTGGTAGTCGTCGCGCAGCAGCCAGGCCAGCGCCAGCACGTGCGGGAGCTGCCACAGGAAGTAGATGGCGAAGAGCACCCACGCCTCGAGCGCCAGCCCGCCCGTCGCCGCGCTCCAGCCGATGAGAGCGGGAAACGCGCCGGGCACCGCACCCACGAGCGTGGCGAAGTAGGTGCGCGTCTTGAGCGGCGTGTAGGCCAGCACGTAGGCGGCCGCCGAGGCGAAGGTCAGCGCGGCGGGGAGCCAGCCCACGCTCCAGGCCAGGTAGGCGACGCCGGCGGCCACGAGCGCGAACCCGAAGGCGAGGGCTTCTCCGGCGCCCAGGCGCCCGGACGGCAGGGGCCGGTCCTTCGTGCGCTTCATGCGCGCGTCGCGGTCGCGCTCGGCCCACTGGTTGAGCGCCAGCGCTCCGGCCGTGGCCACGCCGGTGCCCAGGATCGTGTTCAGCACCGGCCCGAAGTCGGAAGCCTGGCCGGCGCCCAGGTGATAGGCTACGCCGGTGGTGATCATCACGTAGCCCGTGATGCCCGGCTTGGTGAGTTCGTAGAGCGCCGCCAGGCGCGCTCCCAGCGGGAGCCGCTCGGTCTGCGGCGGTCCGGGGTCCGTGGGCGCGTTCACAGCAGTCCCTTCACGTAGCCGCCGTCGACGGCCAGCGTCTGACCCGTGATGTAGGCCGCCCGCTCGCTGGCAAGAAAGGCCACGGCGTCGCCGATCTCGATGGGCTCGGCGATGCGGCCGGCCGGGATGTCGCGCATCAGGTCTGCGCGCACGTCCTCGCCCGAGCGCCCCGCCACGCCGTCGCGCAGCCAGGCCTCGACCCGCGGGGTGGCCGTGTATCCCGGGGCCACGGCGTTGCAGGTGACGCCCCGCGGCGCCAGCTCACGCGAGATCGACTTGAGGAAGCCGATCACCGCCGGGCGCGTCACGTTCGAGAGCGTGAGCCCCGGGATCGGCTGCTTGGCCGACACCGACGTGACCGCCACGATGCGTCCCCAGCCGGCCTCGATCATCGGGGGCAGCGCCGCGTAGACCAGATCCACGACCGGCTGGAGCACGAGCGCCACGGCCGCCTCGTAGTCGGCGCGGGAGAGGGCGTCCATGTCGCCTCCTCGGGGCCCGCCGCCGTTGGTCACGAGCACGTCGAGACGGCCGGTCTCGTCGACGGCCGTGCGCACCAGGCGCTCATGCGTGGCTGCCGTCCGGACGTCTCCGGCCACGGTGAGCACGCGCGCACCGCTCTGCTCGGCCAGCGCCGACGCCGCCTGGAGCAGCCGGTCCTCGTCGCGGGCGTTGAGCACGAGCGTGGCGCCCTCGCGCGCGAGCGCGGTGGCGATGCCCAGGCCCAGGCCCTGGGACGCGCCCGTGACGACGGCGGTACGGCTGGCGAGACCCAGATCCATGGTCGAAGGTGTTGAAGACACGGGGGCGC
>RFGQ01000307.1 GCA_003695865.1 Gemmatimonadota bacterium
ATGCGCGAACCCGGTGTAGGCGCGGTCGAACTTGCGCCAGAGCAGGCGGGCGCGCGCCACGAGGCGTCGGCCCGCGAGGGCCGGCGGGATCGTGAGCTCGTAGTGGGCCACGTCCGCCGTGCCCGGACCGATCACGTTCGCCATGGCGGTCACCCGCAGCCGGGTCGCGTCGCGGTCGTGGATGGGGCGCCCGTCCGCGTCGAGGATGACGGCGCGGTAGACGTGGGCATCGGGGTCCACGAAGCCGTCGGGGCCGATCGCGCCCGAGCGCGCGAGCACGGCGCCGGACTCGTCCTCGAGCGTGAACTCGATCCAACCCTCGTTCGAGTCGTTCGTGCCACCCGGGAAGGTGTGTCCCACCCCCTGGTTGCGCACGACGACATCGAGCGTCAGCGGCTGTCCGGGGGGCAGTCGCAGGGTGTCGCGACCGGCCAGATCCATGAGCGCGTCCACCCGGCCGCGGCCCACGCGCGCGGCGAAGATCTCGACCCTGAGGCGGCGGTTGCGCAGAAACGCCTCGATGCGGCGGAGCGAGGCGGTGTCTCCGCGCAGCCAGGGGAGCGCGGTGTTCACGGCGAGAAAGCGGTGGGAACGCACCCTGCCTCCGTCGGCGGCCAGGTCGCCCAGCGGCGCCGGCTCCGGTGGCATGTGGCAGTCCTGGCACACGCGTGCCTGCTCCGGCAGGTAGAAGGTGCGGGACGCGTTCCTCGAGATGCCGCTGTCGTGCCAGTTGTCGTATTCGTCCTGGCCGCGCAACCAACGGTACTCGTTGAGGGGCGGCGAGAGACTCACCTTGTGGCACGTCGCGCAGAACTCGGCCGTGCGGAAGAACGGCTTCAGAAACTGGCGGCGGTGTGCCTCGGGCCGGGCCCGGACCGTGGCGTCGTGCAGGAAGGCCAGCGCGGAGCCCGGCCCTGCGGAGCCGAAGAGGTAGGGGTCGACGGTTGCGTCGTCGAGGTCGTAGTTGCCGTTGCCGGTGCGGTCGTGGATTCCGTCGATCTGATGGCAGGCCTGGCAGGTCAGTCCCGCCTGTGCCTCGAGGCTCGAGCGGTCCACATCACCGGCCATACGACCGCTGAAGAGCAGCGCAGGATCGTGGCAGCCCGCACACCACTGCGACTTGATCCGCCCCGCCGCCTCCGGTTCGAGTCCCATGGCGAGCGCGTGCTGCCGCACCCACGGGTTCGGAGTGCCGCGGGCCTCGCGCAGGGTGCGGACGGTGGCCTCGTAGAAGGGGTTGTTGAACGACGAGAACCGGTGGGCGGAGGCGGCCCACTGCTCGGTGATGTCGCGGTGGCAGCGAACGCAGGCCTCGGCGCCCACGCGCACCGCGGCCGCAAAACCGTCGCGCTCGGCCTCGGCGGCGGGATCGCCGACCGTGGCCGCCGCGCCGCCGGTGATCACCGTGGACGGCACGGTCCCGCCGGAGCGCGTCGTGGCGGGCGAAGGGAAGAAGGGACTCGCGGGCGGGACCCAGCCGGGGGGTACCCAGGGTCCGCCGTGTGAGGCGGCCACGTCGCGCTCCGGCCCGCCCGGCGAGGCCGAGCCGCCCGCGGCCAGGGCCGCGCGGGCGCCCTCGCGCAGCGGAGGGTCGCCGGCCGTGAGGCCGTGCAAGGCGCCCAGCATCAGCACCCCTGCCAGGGCCGCGCCCGCGAACGCGGTGAAGCGGCGGCGCGGCGGCCTGGTGTAGCTCACCACGCGGTGGGCGACGTATCCGGCCGGGAGCAGCGCCGCCGCGGCCACGTGCGCCCACCAGGCCCAGCGGTTCGCCCGCGAGGCGGCGTCGGTGAGAATGAACAGCCCGGTCACCACCAGCACGGCCCCGGCCACCGTGAAGGCCACCCCCGACACGATCGACGCCCGGTGGCGGCGCACCCACACTCCCGGCAGGTGCCATACGAGGAAGCCGATCATGCCCAGCGCGACGAGCAGCCCCATACCGGTGTGTGAGAGGATCATCCACTGAAGCAGCGCCGGCAGCGCGAAGGGCGCCTCGTCGGCCGGGGGGCGCGCCGCGCCGGTCACACGCACGCCCACCAGGTAGAGCGTGTTCGCCACCATGAAACCCGCGCCGACCAGGGCCGCGAACAGCATGCGGCGCTGGGCCGGTGTGAGCAGCGAGGGCAGGGGGCGGCGCGGCCCCGGGCTACGTTCGGGCATGCCGAAAGGTAGGCGCTTCGTCTGTGGCAGAAAGTGGCTCGGCCGCGGTGGGCCCGATGGGGCGGTCGCTCCCGGTGGTCTGCGGGGCCGGCCACCGCGTCGTCCGCTTCCTCACGGCCCCAGGCGACCCGGGCGCCCCGGAGCGGGGATCCCGTCGGCCGTTGCAGGGTGGAGTTCGACCGCCTAGGATTAGGTGCAACTAAAAACACCCCCGCGGAGAAACGGAACGGCATCTCGCAGATGGGCTTCTTGGCGGTCGGTGCGGCGCTCGCCGCACTCGCGATCATCTGGCCGCACCGCGGCCTCGTCGCACGGTGGCGGCGGGCGCGGACGCGGGTCGAACGCGTGCTGGTGGAGGACGCACTGAAGCACCTGTGCTCGGCCGAACTCGACGCCCGCACGCCCACGCTGGAAGGGCTGGCGGGGGCGCTCGAAGTCTCGCGCAATCGCGTGGCGCGCCTGGTCGAACGTCTGGAAACCCTGGGGATGGTCGAGGCGCGCGGTGGGGCGTTCGTTCTGACGACGGAGGGGCGGGAGTACGGCCTGCGCATCCTGCGAACCCATCGGCTGTGGGAGCGCTACCTGGCCGACCGCACCGGCGTCCACCCGACGGTCTGGCACGAGGAGGCCGAGCGGGTCGAGCACGAGCTGGGGCCCGACGACGCCGAAGTGCTCGCTCAGCGGCTGGGTCATCCGCTCTACGATCCCCACGGAGACCCGATCCCGTCCGCGACCGGCGAGGTGCCGCCCGCGCGCGGTGAGCGTCTCGACCGGTTCGCTGCCGGCGACGTGGTGGTCGTGCGCCACGTCGAGGACGAACCAGCCGAGGTCTTCGAGGATCTCACCCGCGAGGGTTTCGTGCCCGGTCTCCAGATGCAGGTACTCGATGCCGAGCCCCCCGGAGTGACCGTGCGTGCCGCCGGACGCGAGATCGCGCTCACGTCGCTGCAGGCCCGCAACCTGACTGCGGAACGCGTCGCGCC
>RFGQ01000308.1 GCA_003695865.1 Gemmatimonadota bacterium
AGCATCGAGAAGAAGCTCGAGGGCTGGGAGAAGATCCGCCTCCTCATGATCGAGGAGCTCAAGCAGCGGCGGAAGAAGCTGCAGGAGATGCACGAGAGCATCGGCGACTTCGCCGATTACTCGCGCTCCGTGCTCGGCGAGGTGCTCGCAATCCTCTACTGAGCGGCGAACCGGCTGCGGGTTGGGGGTACTGAGCGGCGAATTGCCTGCCGGGTTGGAGTACTGAACGGCGAACCGGCTGCCGGGTTGGGGTCGATGCGGCGGGGGCGGCCGGACCGCGTGGGCGGTGGGCCGCCCCGGCTCTTTCTACGCCAGACGCTGCGCCAGCAGCGACGTCCCCCAGAGCCAGGCCACGAGCAGCAGGGCGAAGGTGATCCACGCCACGACGCCCCGCGCGATCGTGCTCGGCCATCCGCGGCGGTAGACCACCCGCAGCGCGACGATCATATAGATGAGCGCCACCGCCGAGCCCAGCATCGAGACCACCACGCCGGGTCGGCCCGCCCGCGCGACGAGTTGTCGCAACACGTCGAGCGCGAAGTAGAACGCCGCCCAGTGCAGCGCGAAGACCGTATGCATGAGCGCGCTCTCTCCGCGGAACAGCAGCGCCATGATCAGCGCCACCGCACCCACCACCCCCACGAGCAGCGCGGGTAGCGACGCGCTCACGACGGCGTCGAAGCGATCCACGAACTCCGCGCCGCTGAGCCCGCGCTCGCGCACCCGCTCCCGGGTGGCGGCACTGACGCCGGTCCCCACCGCCACTGCGCTGAGCGAAGACGTGATCGCTCCGGTGTCCGGATCGAGGCGCACCACCGGCGCATACGCGTGGGACAGGAAGAACAGCGCCGTGCACCAGAGGTAGACCTGCACGGGGTGCGCGAACGCGGCCCGGCGCCCATCCACGAACGCGCGGGTGAGCGCGCCGGGGAGGATGAAGAGCGTACGAACGGTGCGTACGGCGCGCCCCTCCAGGCCGGTAGCGTGCTGCGCCAGCACGTGTAGCAGCGGCAGCAGACGCGTGGGCGGCTCTCGTGCTTCCTGGCCACAGGCGTGGCAGAACGCGCCTCGCAGTGCCGCCCCGCAGTTCCGGCACTCGGACGCGGTGTCCCCGGTCCGGCCCGCTTCCACCGGGGCGGCTCCGGGTGCTACGCCCGGCGCCCCGCTCTCGGCCGACGGCGGCCGCGCAGCCCCTTCGTCCCGTCGGCTCATCGCGCCCCCTCGCCCTCCCGGCGCAGCAGCTCGAACGGCTCCGGCGAGCCCGACAGGATGTGGCGCGTCCTCGGTAGCCAGTCGGTTTCTTCACCGTCGATGAGATGGCCTACGATGTCGAAGGCGCTCCACGTGCCCGGACCCTCGGTCGCACGGACCCATTCCTCGGGCAGACCGCGCAGCCAGGCGTCCAGCACGCCCGGGGTGCGGGCGAGAAGGCGGAGATCCGTGGCGAGGTCGAAGGGCATGACGCGAGGGGGTGGCGGAAAGAGAAGCGATGCCGAAGAGTCGCGCGGATCGGCGGCCTCCGTCAACGCGGGACGATTTTCCCCAACGCAGGAGCGGTGATCGCCCCGTAGACCGCACCCAGCGCGATCCACCCGGCAAAGCCTCCGACGGGTGCCGCCACGGACCACCCGAGCGTGCCCACGAGCACCCACACCCACACCGCCCCACCCCGCGTGCCCGCCGCCCGGGCCTGCAGAAGCGCCAGGCTGGTGCCGAACAGACCGGCTGCGACCACCCACGCCATGTCCCGGTCGAGTCGCCCCGCCACCAGCACGACGAGTACTGCCAGCACGGCGGCGGCGAGGGCCGCCCCGATCCAGGACGCGCCCCTCACCCCGCCACCACGCACCAGGGGGAGCTGGAGCAGCGCGCTCAGCAACGCACCGCCCGCGAGGCCCCCCAGTCCTCGCACGACCGCGTCGCCCTCGGGCAGCGCGGCGATGGTCAGCGGCGCGCCGACACCCCACCCGGCCGTGCACGCCAGCGTCCACAGCACCATGTGCGTGCGGTGATCGGGCTGCGGCTCAGCGGGACTCGACAGGGGTCGTCCCCTCCCTGCGCGCGAGCCAAGGTCGCACGCCGGCGGCCGGTAGGGGCGTACGGCCCTCCACCCGCCCCGAAGCCCCCTCGGCCGCGCGCCTCAGGGCAACAGCAGCAGCGCCCACTGCACCGCGAAGACGGCGAAAGCCAGGAACATCACGAGAAAGAGGGCCTCCTCGAAGGACGACACGTGGGCCCGTACCCACGCACCCACGCGGCGCGCGAGACCCGCCTCCCTCGACGAGCTCGCAGCCGACGTGGGCCTCGCCGGCGCCTTCTTCCGCCGGGTCGGCCGCCGCGACGCCCGCAGCTCCTCCGACGTCGCGATGCGGTCCGGAGTCCGAGTGACGGCCGAGCGGTCCCACACCGCGAGCACGCGGCCGAACCGGCCGTGAGCGACGTGCGGCCCGCCGTGCCCTCGATCACGGCTGCATCGGCGACCCGTGGCGGGCAGGGGCGCGCCGCACGCCCGCGCCCCGAGGCCGCGCGCCCGCCCTACGTGGGCATAGCGGCGCACCGCCTCGGAGTGTTCCTCGACCGTGAGCCTCACCCGGCCACGCTCACGCCTCGGGGGGCCGGACCAGCCGGATGTAGGGCAGCGGCTGCTCCCAGCCGTCCGGATAACGGCGGCGCGCCTCCTCGTCCGAGACCGACGGCGAGATGATGACGTCGTCGCCGTGCTGCCAGTTGGCCGGCGTGGCGAGTTGCCGCTCGGCCGTGAGCTGGCACGACTCGAGCAGACGCAGAATCTCGTGGAAGTTGCGCCCGGTGCTCATCGGATAGGTGAGCGTTGCCTTGATCTTGCGGTCGGGTCCGATCACGAACACCACACGCGCCGTGGCGTTGTCGGCGGGGGTGCGGCCCTCGCTGCTCTCGCCCGCGTCGGCCGGAAGCATGTCGTAGGCCTTCACGATCGCCAGATCGGGGTCGCCGATCAGCGGAAAGCCGACGGCGTGGCCCTGCGAGGCTTCGATGTCACGCGACCACGCCTCGTGATCTTCCACCCCGTCCACGCTGATACCGATGATCTTGCACCCCCGCCGTGCGAACTCGTCCTGGAGCGCGGCCGCCGCGCCCAGCTCGGTCGTACACACCGGCGTGAAGTCCTTGGGGTGCGAGAAGAGCACCGCCCAGCCGTCGCCGATCCAGTCGTGGAACCGGATCGGTCCCTGGGTGGTGTCGGCCGTGAAGTCGGGGGCCGTGTCGTTGATGCGGAGCGTCATGGTGTCCTCCTCGTCTCTGCGGCGCAGCGGGCCTGCGACGACTCGGGCGACGAGGAAGCCGGCGGGGGACCTCTGCGGCACCGAACACCGGCTCACGCGGACGAGCGGGCACGGCGGGCGGCGCTCATGGCGGGACCTGGTTCCGCACCATGCTGCACGACAGGTACGGGAGCAAGGATGCAGTGTCTGGTGTAAGCGGCGGCGCCCCTTGTCGTGCGGCGCGCTCCCCCTCCTTTCCCCCGCCGCTTCCGCCGCCCTAGGTTGACAGGGCCGACCCGCCGCAGGATCACCTCCGCACCCCTCGCCCTGTGGAAGCCTCACCCAGACCCGACCCGACCCCTCCCCGCGTCTGCGTCGTCGGCGCAGGCAGCTCGGGCCTGGCCGCGGGCCGCAACCTGGCCGCCGTCGGTCTGCCCTTCGACATCCTCGAGCAGTGTCCCGATCTGGGCGGCAACTGGAACTACGGGCTCCCCGTGGCGCGTGTGTACGAGTCGACGCACACGATCTCGTCCAAGCCCGGGACCGAGTATCCGGACTTCCCCATGCCGGACGACTACCCGGATTACCCGCACCACACCCAGATCCTCGCCTATCTGCGCGCCTACGCGGAGTACTTCGGCCTGCTGGAGCACATCGAGTTCGGGCGGCGTGTGGAGCGCATCGCGCCCACCGAGGCACGCACGGCGTGGGGCGATCCGATGTGGGAGGTGCGGCTCGACGGCGGAGAGACGCGGCGCTACGAGGCGGTGGTGATCGCGAACGGGCACAACTGGGACCCCAAGGTGCCCGAGTACCCCGGCACCTTCAACGGCGAGCAGATGCACTCGGCCGAATACCGCACACCCGAGGTCCTGCGCGGACGGCGCGTGTTGGTGGTGGGCGGAGGAAACTCGGGCTGCGACATCGTGGTCGAGGCCGCCCACATCGCCGAGCGCGCCTTCCACAGCACGCGGCGCGGCTACCACTACGTGCCCAAGTACCTGTGGGGCCGACCGTCCGATCAGATCGGCGACCTGCTACACCGCTTGCACCTTCCGATGGGGCTGCAACGCTTCTTCGCCACCGCGTCGTTGCGTCTGGCCGTCGGCCGGCCCGAGAAGCTGGGACTGCCCAAGCCCGATCATCGGCTGTTCGAGACGCACCCGATCGTCAACTCGCTGCTGCCCTACTACGTGCGGCACGGCGCGATCACCCCCAAGCCCGACATCGAGCGGCTCGACGGCGACCATGTGGTCTTCAGCGACGGCAGCCGCGAGCGCGTCGACCTGATCCTGTGGGCTACCGGCTACAACATCCGCTTCCCCTTCATCGATCCGCAGCTCCTCGCGTGGGCCGACGGGCGGCCGCACCTGTTCCGTCACGTGTTCCATCCCGAGTACGACAACCTCTTCGTCGCGGGCCTGATTCAGCCCGACAGCGGCCAGTTCGGGATCGTGCACTGGCAGTGCCGGGCCCTGGCCCTGTTCCTCGCCGGAGTGGCCGGCGTGGATGGGGTGGCAAGGCCGAAGGGCGTCGAGCGACTGCGGCACCTCAAGCGCGGTCCCGATCGCGACGATCTCGGCGGTGGGCTGCGCTACAAGGACTCCACCCGCCACTACCTCGAGATCGAGCACTGGAGCTACACCCGGGGCCTGCGCCGTCTCGCGCGCATGCTGGACGCATAGCATGAGCGCGCTCACGGCCGGCCTTCAAGCCGGCGAGGCGGCTCTGGACACCGCAGCCGCGGGCGCGGACACGATGCTCGAAGCAATCACCACGACAGCCGCCGCCCCGGGACAGGCGCCCCCGGTGGGAGCACTGGGCGCCGAGTTCATGTTCCTGGCGTTCCTGCTGGTCATGCTGCTGGTCCCCTGGCTGCTCTCCAGGCGGGCCGACGAGGCGGG
>RFGQ01000309.1 GCA_003695865.1 Gemmatimonadota bacterium
ACGTGGGTCTGGGCGTCGTCGACGGGACCCACCGTCATGACCACGAACGTGGGGGTGGCCAGGAACTGGGCGGGAATGTTCCAGGCGCGCGCCACGCGGAAGAGCGCGTCCTCGACACGGTGCGCGCCCATCCCGAACACCTGGAGCGCGCGCGCCAGATCGAGAAAGAAGGCGGCCGTGGCCGAGCGTGGCGGCGCGGCGAGGCGGTCGGCGGAGCGTACCGGATCCATGGTCCCACCGCTGCCCGGGGGCAGCGCAACTGGCGTCGCGTACAGCGCGTGCCGAACCGCTCGGCGCCGCGCCGGAAGGGCGGGATCCTAACAGGTCGTCCGGCCGGCGCAAGACCCCGCTCCGCGGGCGCCGGCAACCCTCAGTCGGCCCGCAGGGCCTCCAGCGGATCGACGCGCGTGGCTCGGCGGGCCGGGATCAGCGCTGCGGCGAGCGCCAGCACCAGCACGAGTCCTCCCAAAGCGGCGAAAGTCGGGGGATCGAGCGGCTCCACGGCGAAGAGCAGGGACCGCAGAAAGCGTGTGGCCAGCGCCGCTGCGGCCAGCCCTGTGGCGACGCCGGCCGCCGCCACGGTACCCCCGTGGCGCAACACGAGCCGGGCCACGTCGGACCCCTCGGCGCCCAGCGCCCGCCGGATACCGAACTCTCCCGCGCGCTGCTCGACGGTGAAGCTCATGAGCGCGTACACGCCGATGGCCGCGAGCAGCAGCGCCACGAGCGCGAAGGCCCCGACCACCGTGAGCGTGAACGTGCGCTGCCGAAGCCAGTCGCGGTGCAGGTCGGGCAGGGAGCGGGCGGCCCACTGCGCCTGCAGCGGGTTCACGCTCCACAGCGCTTCCTGTACCGCCTCGACCATGGCCCGCGGCGGGCCGCCGACGTGCGCCACGAACGTCGCGGTACCGCTTGGTGAGAGCGCCTGCGGTACGTAGACCTCGGGCTGCGGCTCGGAAGCGGGCCCCCGCCGCCGCACGTCGGCGAGCACGCCCCGAATCCGGCCCACGGTCTCCTGCCGCCCCCTGAAGACGATCCGGCGGCCCAGTACGGCGCCCGGGCCCAGGTGCCGGCGGACGAAGGCCTCGTTCACGAGGATGGGGATCACGGGGCGTCGATCCTGGTCGACCTCGACCGCGGGCGCGCCACGCAGCGCGTCGTCGTCGAAGGTCTCGCCCTTTACCAGGTGGATGCCGAGCACCCCGGGATAGCTGCCCGAGATGGCGACCACGTTCACGCGAGGGTCGCGGCCCTCGCCTGCGGAGCCGCGGTCTTCGACGTAGACGGGCAGGTAGTTCTCGATCGCCGCGATGGTGCGATCGTCCGCCCCGGGCAGGCTGGTCGTGAGGGCGACCCCCAGCACGCCCGGCACGCGCGCGATCGCCTCGGTGGCGGCGCGCAGGTAGAGTGTGTCTGCGGCGCCGCGGTCCGTGTAGGCGAACACCTGCACGGCCACGCGTCCCTCGGGCTCGAAGCCCAGTTCGGTGCCGATGAGCCGGTCGAAGCTGCGCAGCAGCAGGCCGGCACCGATCGACAGGACGAGCGCAAGTGCGATCTCGGCCGCGACGAGGCGGTCGCGGTAGCGGCCTGCGCGCAGCCCGGCCGTGGCGGTGCGCGCGCCCTCGCTCAGCGCTTCCTGGAGCCGCACGAAACGGGTGCCGAGCACGGGCCCCAGCGCGGCGGCCACGGCCGAGAGGCCTGCGGCGAGCGCCGCGAAGCCGAGCACCACGCCGTCGACGCCGATGCCGTCCGCTCGGGGCAGGTCGGGGGGGGCCACCGAGCGGAGCACGCCGGTGAGGCCGTACGCCAGCGCCACGCCC
>RFGQ01000310.1 GCA_003695865.1 Gemmatimonadota bacterium
ACGTGGGAGTGACCGGCGCCGACCTGGTTGCCGAAGCCGGCCGCGGCGTGGAGGAGCTGCTCGACCTGGGCTTCGGACGCTGCCGGCTTGCCGTTGCGGTGCGGGACGACTGCGCGGCGGCCCGCCCCGAGGACCTTCCGGCCGGCACACGCGTCGCGACCTCGTTTCCCCGCGTGGCCCGCGCCTACTTCGCCTCGCTCGGCGTGACGGCCGACGTGACGCCGATCTCGGGGGCCGCCGAGATCGCGCCCACGCTCGGTGTGGCCGACGCGATCGTCGACCTCGTGTCGACGGGCTCGACCCTGCGCGTCAACGGTCTGCGCGAGATCGGCACGATCCTGGAGTCGAGCGCCCGGCTGGTGGCGCGCCCCGGACTGGCGGCCGCCGAGGGCGCCGGCGCCGAGGTCCGTGCCCTGGTGGCCGCGCTCGAGTCGGTGCTGCGTGCCGAGCGCAAGCGCTACCTGATGGCCAACGTGCCCCGCGACCGGCTGGACGAGGTGCGCGAGGTGCTCCCGGGCATCTCGGGCCCCACGATCGTCGAGGTGATGGACGGCGGCTCGTGGGTGGCGGCGCACGCGGTGGTCGACGGCGACGACGTGTACCACACCATCCGCCGACTCAAGGACCTGGGCGCCGAGGGCATCCTGGTCACCCGCATCGAGAGGCTGCTGCCGTGAGCGGCCGCCGAGGGTCGGCGGCGCCGGACGGGCTCGTCCTGCGCTGGGACGACAGGCTCGATGCGCTTCCGGCGGCCGAGCGGAACCTGCTGCTCGAGCGGCGCGCGACCGACGCGCCGGGCGTGCAGGCCGCCGTCGCCGACATTCTGGCCGACGTGCGCGCCCGGGGTGACGCCGCACTGCTGGAGCTCGCCCGGCGGCTCGACGGCGCCCGGCTCGACGCGATCGAGGTGCCCCGCGAGCGATGCCGGGCCGCGCTCGACGGCCTGCCGGCCGACGTGCGCCGCGCGCTCGAGCGGGCCCGCGCAAACATCGAGCGCTTCCACCGTGCGCTGCTGCCCAGCGACGTCGTGGTCGAGGTGGAACCGGGCGTGAGCCTGACGCGCCGCTGGGCGCCGCTCGCGCGCGTGGGCGTGTACGCGCCCGGCGGGCGGGCGGCCTATCCCAGCTCGGTCCTGATGGGTGTGGTGCCGGCCCGCGCCGCCGGTGTGGGCGAGGTCTTCGTGTGCTCCCCGCCCGGCCCGGAGGGCGCGCCCCCCGCGGC
>RFGQ01000311.1 GCA_003695865.1 Gemmatimonadota bacterium
CCCGCGGGCGCCCCGGTGACCTTGTGCACCGCGTCCTCCAGCGACAGGTCGCCGCGCTCACGCACGTAGCGCGCGAAGAAGCGCGGGAAGCTGCCGTAGGCCCTCGGGTGGGGACGCCCCCGGTGCAGCGGCCCCTCCGGCGCGTAGGCGCCGCCGTCGGAGCACAGCATGCCGAGCGGGTGCGCGAGGATCCGGGCGGTATTCTCCTCCGACATCCCGAACCCGATCATGCCGACCTGCCCCCGCGCTGCCCTCATCACCCGCACCGTGAGCTCGAACGGCTCCACCCCCGCCTCGCGCGCCGCCTCGCCCAGACGGCGTCCCTGCAGCCACGCGAACTCGCCCGGGGGTGCCGAGCTGATCTGCACCGCATCCCACGACCCGAGCAGCGCCACCTTGGCCCGAACCGCCTCCTCCATGCGCGCCCGCGCCGAGGGGTCGTCGAGGCGGGCCATGAACGCACCCGTCCCCCGCGCCCGCGCCCAGGTCGGGAAGAGGTTCGAGAGGCCCGTGGCGTAGGCCACGTAGGGGTAGCGATCGAAGCGTACGTCGAGCCCGTCCGCCACGGCGTCTTCCACCGCGCGCAGCACCGCGTCGGCCTTCCACCAGTTGCGGCGCCCCTGCGCCTTCAGGTGCGAGATCTGAACCGGTACGCCGGCCATGCGGCCCACGTGCAGCGCCTCTTCGACCGCCGCCAGCAGGCGGTCGTCCTCGTTGCGCATGTGCGACGCGTAGGGGTAGCCCGTGCCGGAAAGCGCACCCGCCAGATGCACGAGTTCGTCCGTGGGCGCGAAGGAGCCGGGCGTGTACTCCAGCCCGCTCGAAAGGCCCACCGCGCCCTGCTCGACGGCATGGCTCACCAGGCCGCGCATGCGGTCGAGTTCTGCCCGTGAGGCGGGGCGGTCGTCGAGGCCCACCACGTAGGCCCGAAGCGTGCCGTGGCCGACCATCGACGCCACGTTGACGGCCGGGCGCACGCGGTCGACCGCCGCGAAGAACCCACCCAGGTCATCGAAGTCGAGGTCGACGCCGAAGTCCCGGCGGTAGCGTTCACGCGTCTCGCGCGCCGCCTGAGGCGTCCACGGGCCGACACTCGACCCGTCCTGACCCACGACTTCGAGCGTCACACCCTGATGAATCCGGCTCGGCGCCGTGGGATCGACGAGCAGGGCCAGATCGGCGTGCGAGTGGATGTCGATGAAGCCGGGGGTCACCGCCAGGCCGCGGGCATCGATCACGTCGGCGCCCGCCGCGTCGACGCGGCCGACGGCCGTGATGCGCCCACCGGAGATGGCCACGTCGGCCTCGCGGGCCGCCGCACCCGTACCGTCGACCACCGTGCCCCCCCGGATCACCAGGTCGACGCGGCCGTCGGCCCTGCCATCGGGGCCCGATGGCCCAGCGCCCCCGGCGCCGCCGGGACGCACGAGCGCCGCGGCGCCGAGCGTCAGCCCGGTCTTCACGAAGCGCCGCCGCTTCACGGGGCGCCCCGCCGCACGCGCCCGGGTTCGAGTCCGCCCGCGTGCAGGATCTTCTCGCGCAACCGCTCCCCCTCCTCGTCCACGAAGGCTTCGAGCGCGGCCAGGCGCCGGTGCGCCTCTTCGTACGCGTCGGCCGGAAAGTCCTCGCCCTCGGCGTGGCGCAGGGCTCCGCGGAGCGCCTCGAGCTCGCGGGCGGCTTTCTCGAGCGCCCTGCCGAGGCGCGCGAGCGCGCGGCGGGCCTCGCCCTCGACCGTGGTCACGGCGCGCCCTCCCGGCCGCCGCGGCGGGCCTGGGGTCGGCCGCCGGGCTTCCAGGCGGGCGTCTCGTCGGCGTCGGCCAGCACCCGCACGGCGTCGACCACCACCTGGACCGCCCGGACGAAGTGGTCGGCATCGACGCGCTCCACCTCGTCGCTCGGCCGGTGGTAGTCGCCGTGCAGGTTGAACGACGAGAGCGTGTGTGCCGGAATCCCCGCCAGCGCGAAGCGGATGTTGTCGCTGCGGAAGAAGAAACGCTGGTCGGGGCGCGGGTCGGCCACCACCGGAATCCCCCGCGCCGCCAGCAGGTCGCCCATTGTGGAGCGCTCGTACCCGGTAGCCCACACGCGGCCCGCGCCGCCGGCCGCCGGGTCGGGCCGCCCGATCATCTCGACCTGGAGCTGCGCCACGGTCCGCTCGAGCGGACGCACGGGATGGTCCAGGTACCACCCGCTGCCCAGCCCGCCGACCTCTTCGCCCGTGAACAGCGCGAAGACCACGGTGCGCCGCGGAGGCGGACCGGCGGCCAGCGCCCGCGCCGCCTCGAGCACGGCGACCACGCCCGACGCATCGTCGTCGGCACCGTTGTAGATGCTGTCGCCCTCGACGGGCGCCCGCACGCCCACGTGGTCGTAGTGGGCGCCCACCACGATGACCTCGTCGGCCAGCTCCGGGTCGGCGCCCTCCACCACGCCCACCACGTTGCGTTCCGCGACGGCCTCGCCCTCACCGGCCGGCGCGTCCGCCGGGCGCGGCTCGATGCGCGTCCGCCCGCGGGCGTCGCGCCGGCGCAGGGCCGGAATGGTCTGGAAGTAGCCGTCGTCCCCCGCCGGCGCGACGCCCGCCTCGGCCAGACGCGCGGCGATCCAGCGGGCGGCGCGAGCCGCGTCGTCGGTGCCCGTCATGCGCCCCCGCATGTCGTCGGACGCGAGCGCTTCGAGCCATCCCATGAGCCGCGCCGCCGGGTCGGCCGGCGGCTCCTGCGCCGTGCCCGGCCGCGCGAAGGCCCCCAGCAGCAAGACCACCACCGTCGCGGCCGCCGGCATCCGTGGCCGGCCGGATCCGTTCGCTCGCCTCGTCCACATGCCCGTCCTCCTCGCTCAGATCAATCCGAACACGCTGGCCAGGGCACGCCCGCCCAGCAGGATCGTGATCACCAGCACGACGGCGCCGATCGCGTTCGTCCAGCGCCCGTTCGTGTAGTTCCCCATCTGCCGCCGATCGTTCGCCGCCACCAAGAGGAAGGCGGCCACACCGGGCAGCAGGATGCCGTTCATCGCCTGCGCGAACAGGATGGCGGGCACGGCCCGGACGCCCGTAACCGCGAAGGCCAGGCCGGTCCCCAGCACCGCGATCCACACGGCCCGCAGACGCGCGTCCCGCAGGTCCCTGGGCCAGCCCAACGCGCCCGCCGTCGCGTACGCCGCCGCGAGCGGCGCGGTGATCGCAGAGGTCATGCCGGCCGCGAAGAGGCCCACGGCGAACAGCACGCGCGCCCACGAGCCGAGCAGCGGCTCGAGCTGGGTCGACATGTCGGCCGCGCTCGATACGGCCTGCCCGGTGCCGTAGATCGTGCCGGCCGACGTGACGAGGATGGCCATGCTCACCAGGCCACCCACCCCGATCGAGACGACCAGGTCGCGGCGCGCCGGCCCCAGCGCCTCGGGGCCCGACCACTTCTCGCCCACCGCCGAAGCGTGCAGGAAGAGGTTGTAGGGCGCGACGGTGGTGCCGATCAGGCCGACGACCACCATGATCGATCCGTCCGGGACGCGCGGGACGAAAAGGCCGCGCACCAGGTCGGCGAGCTCGGGCAGCGCCGTGAGCGCCGTGGCCAGGAACGTGACCGACATCACACCGACCATCACGATCATCGCCCGCTCGACGACCCGGTAGCTGCCCGTCCACAACAGACCCGCCGCGGCGACGCCCACCACCGCCGCCCACACGCGGGCCGAGCCGCCCAGGGCGCCCTGTAGGCCGAGCGACGCGCCCAGCAGGTTGCCCGTCTCGTACGCGGCGTTGCCGGCGGCGATCGCGCCCACCACCAGGAACACCGCGGCGGCGCGGGCCAGGCCGTGGAAGCGACCCCGGATGGCCTCGCCCAGACCGGCGCCCGTCACCAGGCCCAGGCGCGCCGACATCTCCTGCAGGAACATGGTCGCCAACACCGAGAACAGCAGCGCCCACAGCAGCGCGGTTCCGAACGAGGCTCCCGCGACGGTCGCCGTCGTGACGGTTCCCGGACCGATGAAGGCGGCGGCGACGAGCCATCCCGGGCCCGCGCCGCCTGCTCGCCCTGGCTGCTCCTTGGTTTCGCGCATGGCCGCAAACTACGGTGTGGCGCTCGTCTGGCCAGCGCGCCGGGGGCTTGGGCCGGATGCGCGCCTTGGGTAGCTTGGGCCGTTTCGGCGGACGGCCGTCGTGGCCGTCTCGATCAGAGGGCGAAGGAACGGAACGGGGACATGAACGACCCTCTCGACCTTGCGGTGGCCGGCGCGGGCCCCTGCGGCATCGCCGTGGGCGCGGCTGCCGTGCGGGCGGGCCGGCGGGCGGTGCTGTTCGACCGCGGCTGCGTGACGGCGTCGCTGGTGAACTACCCGTACTACATGACGTTCTTCTCGACGGCGAAGAAGCTCGAGATCGCCGGGGTACCCTTCACCATCGCCGACGACAAGCCCACGCGCCGAGAGGCCCTCGTCTACTACCGGCGCGTCGTGGAGCACTACGGCATCGACGTCCGCCAGTACCACGAGGTCGTCTCGATCGAGGGCGAGAAGGGCCACTTCGTGCTGACGGTGCGCGGGCCCGGCGGCGACGAGTCGGAAGTGACCGCGAAGCACGTCGTGATCGCCACCGGCGGCTTCCACGAGCCCAACTACCTGAACGTGCCCGGTGAGGACCTGCCCAAGGTCCTCCACTACTACCGCGAGCCCTACCCCTTCTACGACCAGGACGTACTCGTCGTCGGAGGAGGGAACTCGGCGGTCGAGTCGGCGCTCGAGGTCTATCGGGCCGGGGGCCGTGTCACGCTGGTCCACTTCGCCGACACGATCGACCGCGGCGTGAAGCCCTGGGTGGTGCCCGACATCACGAACCGGCTCGAGAAGGGTGAGATTCGCGGCTTCTTCGGTCACCGCGTGGCCGAGATCCGGCCGCGTGAGGTGGTGCTGCGTGCCGTCGACGGAGGCGCCGAGACGGTGATTGAGAACGACTGGGTGCTGGCCATGACCGGCTGGCGCGCGAACCCCACGCTGCTCCGTTCGCTCGGGGTCCACATCGACGGTGAGACGGGTATCCCCGCGCACGACCCGGCCACCATGGAAACGGACGTGCCGGGCGTTTACATCGCGGGCGTCCTCGCCGCAGGCCACAACGCGAACAAGATCTTCATCGAGAACGGCAAGCTCCACGGCGACCTGATCGTGGCCTCGCTCG
>RFGQ01000312.1 GCA_003695865.1 Gemmatimonadota bacterium
GGTGCTCCCGATCGAGACCGTCGTCGCGTCGGACCGCGTGGCCGCGGACGCGGCGGAGGCGTTGCTGGGGCGGCCGGGCGGCGTCGCGGTCACGGTGCTCGTGCTTTTCTCGACGTTCGGGGCGCTCGCGGGCATCGTGCTCGCGGGGCCGCGCGTGTACTGGGCCATGGCCCGCGACGGCCTCCTCTTTCGCTGGGCGGGCACGCTACACCCACGCTTCCGCACGCCGCACCGCGCCATCCTGCTTCAGGCCGCGTGGGCCGCCGTGCTCATCCTGACCGGCACGTACCGGGCGCTGTTCACGCGGGTCGTCTATACCGAGTGGATCTTCTTCGGGATGATGGCCGTGGGCCTGTTCGTGCTGCGCGCCCGGGGGCGCGGGCGGGGCGCGGCGACGGGCGGCTACCGCGCGTGGGGCTATCCCTTCACACCCGCCCTGTTCGCCGCCGCCGCGTTCGCCATCGTGATCCATCAGGTGGTGAGCGATCCCGCCGAGGCGGCGGTGGGGCTGGGACTGGTGCTCGCCGGTCTTCCCGTCTACCTGTGGTGGCGCCGCGGTCCGGAGCCGCGGGCCGCACCCCGTTCGAGGACGCCGTCATGATCGTCGACTTCCACAACCACTACTTCCCGCCGGAATACCTGGACGAGATCCGCCGGGGGCCGTCGAACTTCCGCATCACCGAAGACGACGCGGGCAACCCGGTGCTCCATTCGCCGGGCGACTACAACGTGGTCGTGCCGGGGCACCGCGACATCGACCACCGCAGGAAGGTGCTCGACGAGGCCGGGGTGGACCACCAGGTGATCACCTTCACGGCGCCCGGCACCAGCATCGAAGAGCCCGAGCGGGCCGCCGAGCTGGCCACGGTGATCAACGACGCGCTGGCCGACCGGGTGGCCCGCCACGGTGAGCGCTTCACGGCGCTGGCCCACCTGCCGCTCAATCATCCGGCGGCCGCGGCGGCCGAGATGGAGCGCGTGCTGGGGCTCGGCTTTCCGGGCGTGATGCTCTTCAGCAACGCGGCCGGGGTGCCGCTGGCCGACGAACGCTTCTGGCCGATCTACGAGCAGGCCGACGCGGCCGGCGCGGTGGTCTACATCCATCCGACCTACCCGCTGGGGGTCGAGGCGATGGAGGACTACATGCTCATGCCGCTGGTGGGATTCCTCATGGACACGACCCTGGCGGCGGCTCACCTCGTGTTCGCCGGCGTGCCGGAGCGCTTCCCGCGCATCCGCTGGGTGCTCTGCCACACGGGCGGTGCGGTGCCGTTCCTGGCCGAGCGTTTCGACCGGGGTTGGCACGCCTTCGAGCGCTGCCGGGCCAACCTGTCGCGACCGCCCTCCGAGGTGCTGCGCACGTTCCACTACGACACGGTGAACTTCGATCCGCGCTGCCTGCGCCTGGCGGTGGACTTCGCGGGCGCCGACCACGTGGTGGCCGTGTCCGAGGCCGTGCAGGCGTACGTACGGGAGGTGGCCCCGGAAGCCCGCGTGACGGTCGTCCCGAACGGCGTGGAC
>RFGQ01000313.1 GCA_003695865.1 Gemmatimonadota bacterium
ACGTGGCCGCCGCGCTCGAGGCGGCCGTGGCGGGCGCGGGCGAGGGTGGTACGTTCAACCTGTCGGAGGACGAGCCCGTGACGGCGCGCGCGCTCCTCGAGGGCATGGCCGCCGCGCTGGGCGCGCGCTGCCGCGTGGTGGGCGTGCCCTCCGCGCTGGTCGTGGCCGCCGCACGCGGGCTCGAGCGCCTGGGGGCGACGATCCCCGGCGCGCGCGACCTCGCGCTCTCGCGCGTGGCCGCGTTGCTCACCGAGAACAATCCGTACCGCAGCGACCGGGCGCGCGCCGTGCTCGGCTGGCGGACGGTCACTCCCCACGCCGAGGGGCTGCGCCGCACGGCGGCGTGGCTGCTCGGCCGGGGCGGCCAGGGAGGTCGCACATGAAGGACGACGAGGCCTGGCGGGACGCCGCGGGCGTGGAGGGCGCGCCGGACGAAGCGCCTCCCGTCGCACCGCCGCCGCCGCACTCACGCGAGACCGAAGACGAGCGCTTTCTGGCTTCGGCCGGCGGCCGCACCGACGAGGAGCGGCGCGCGTACCGCTCGCTGCTCGACTCGTGGCGGGTGTTTCGCATCATGGGCGAGTTCGTCGAGGGCTTCGACGAGCTCGCCGGCCTGGGGCCTGCGGTCTCGTTCTTCGGCTCTGCGCGGGCCACGCCCGCCGACCCCATGTACCAGAAGTGCATCGTCACGGCGCGGCTGCTGGGCGAGGCGGGCTTCAACGTGATCACGGGCGGCGGGCCCGGCATGATGCAGGCCGCCAATCAGGGTGCGCGCGAGGCGGGCGTCGTTTCGGTGGGCTGCAACATCGAGCTGCCCTTCGAGCAGCACATCAACCCCTACGTCGATATCGCGATCGACTTCCGCTACTTCTTCGTCCGCAAGACGATGTTCGTGAAGTATGCAGAGGCGTTCGTGATCTTCCCCGGGGGGTTCGGAACGCTCGACGAACTGTTCGAGAGCCTCACGCTGATCCAGACGGGCAAGGTGCGGAACTTTCCCGTCGTGCTCTTCGGCACGGAGTACTGGCGGGGCATGATCGAGTGGATCCGCGACACCGTGGTGGCCGAGGGCAAGGCGTCGCCCGAAGACCTCGACCTGCTCCACTGCACCGACTCACCCGAAGAGGCGCGCGACTTCGTGGTGAGCCGTTACCGGGCACACCTGAACGGGACCGACGTACCGCCGGCCCGGCGGGGTGGCATGCACGACGGGGCCTGAGGAGCGCGGGGGCGCCCGCCTGCCGCCGCCGTCCGCTTTCGGCCCAGGGTCGCGGGGTTGTACGGAAAGCCGCGAAAGGCTTTCTTTATCAGGCTGTACACGAGGTCGGCACGGCGCTCTCCGAGCGGGACGCGCGACCTCCGATCGGACGAGGGGCGCGACCGGGGAGGCTCTCCCCCGCGCCCCTTTCGATCCCTCCGGGCGGCCTGCACCGGGGCTCTGAGCGGACGGGCCCGGACCGGGCTGCGTGGAGGGGCGAGCGCCGCCGGGGCGAGCCACCGCCGGCGGGCGCCGCGATAGAGGAGACCACCCATGGCCCAGGACATCGAACGCGCCGAGGGCGGATACGCCCCGAGCGGCAAGAACACGGGTGTGGTCAAGCCCAAGGGCACGTCGAAGATCCGCGCTCACGAGGGGCTCGAGACCGTTCCCATGCGCGCCCGCAAGCCGGCCTGGTTGAAGGTCCGCTCGCCCGGCGGCCCGAACTACCTGCGCCTCAAGGGCATGATGCGCTCGGGTTCGCTGCACACGGTGTGCGAAGAGGCCGGTTGCCCCAACATCGGCGAGTGCTGGGAGGCCGGCACGGCCACCTTCATGATCCTGGGCGACGTGTGTACGCGCGCCTGCAAGTACTGCGGCGTCGCCCACGGCATGCCGACCGAGCTCGACCTGGACGAGCCCCGGCGCGTGGCCGAGACGGTCGAGCGCATGGCGCTCGAGCACGTGGTCATCACCTCGGTGAACCGCGACGAGCTGCCCGACGGCGGCGCCGGGATCTATGCCGAGACCATCCGCCAGATCCACGCCCGCGTGCCCGGCTGTTCGGTCGAGGTGCTGATCCCCGACTTCAAGGGAGACGAGGACGCGCTGGCCACCGTGCTGGAGGCCGAACCGGCCATCCTCGGCCACAACCTCGAGACGGTCGAGCGCCTTCACCCCGACGTGCGCCCCGGCGGACGCTATTGGCGCTCGATCTCGTTCCTCGGCGCGTCCAAGCGCCTGCGCCCCGACATCCTGACCAAGACCGGGATCATTCTCGGCATGGGAGAAGAGGCGCACGAGATCCGTCAGGCCATGGCCGACCTGCGCGAGGCGGCCGTCGACATCCTCACGCTGGGGCAGTACCTGCGCCCCTCTCCCATGCACATCCCCGTGGCTCGGTGGGTCACGCCCGAAGAGTTCGCCGAGTGGAAGCGCGTGGGCGAGCAGGAGTTCGGGTTCAAGCACGTCGAGTCGGGCCCGCTGGTCCGCTCCAGCTACCACGCCAAGGAGCAGGCGCGCGAGGTCGAGGCCGGCGGGCCGGGTCGCATCACCGAGGTGATGGAGGCCGACGTGCTCGCGCCGGCCGAACTGCCCCGCCTGGAACTCGTGCAGATCGAGGCGGGCCGGCCGGGGCACCCCATGAACGGACGGAAGGCTGAAGGCTGATGGCAGATACGAAGACCGCGAAGAAACCCGGCGGCAAGGCGGAGGCGGCCGCCGGGGGCGCGGCCCTCGAGGGATTCTCGCGCGAGCAGCTCGTCGAGCTGCTGCGTGCGATGCTGCTCTACCGCCGCTTCGAGGAAGCCGCCGAAGAGGCCTACGCGATCGGCAAGATCGGAGGCTTCTGCCACCTGCACATCGGGCAGGAAGGCGCCGCGGCGGGATCGATCCTGCCGCTCCGGCGCGATGACTACGTGATCAGCGCCTACCGCGAGCACACGCAGGCGATCGCCAAGGGCGTGGAGCCGCGCGCCGTGATGGCCGAGCTGTTCGGCAAGGCGACAGGCGCCAGCCGCGGGCTGGGCGGATCGATGCACGTCTTCGGCGCCGAGGTGGGATTCATGGGCGGCCACGGCATCGTCGGTGCGCAGACCGCACTGGCCACGGG
>RFGQ01000314.1 GCA_003695865.1 Gemmatimonadota bacterium
CCGCGGACTGGCCGCCGTAGGAGGGAATACCGAGATTGCCGATCCACGCGCCCTGACCACGGCCGCCGAACACGCATCGCCCCTGGAGCACCCATGAGCGTCCCCTGCCCGACCCGCATAACCGCCACCGCCCTGCTGAGCGGCCTTGTCGCGCTCGCGCTCGCCGCGCCCGGCACCGCACAGTCGCACCGTCCGTCCGGCGGCGGCCCGCCGACCCACCGGACGCCGTCCGGCACGTCGGCGGCCGCCCCCGCCGCCGCGCTCGGCGCGTTCGGCTCGGTCCTCGTGTTCGACGGTGAAGCCCTCTTCGTGGGGCAGGCGGGCGAGACCGACCTCTTCCCGGTGCCCGCCAACCGGCCGGGCGCGGTGCACGAGTATCGCAGTGACGGGGCGGACGGCTGGATCGAGGTCGCCAGGGCCACGGCGGCCGACGCCCTGGTCGGTGACGGCTTCGGCCGGGCCGTGGCCGTCGCCGACGGGCGCCTGGTGGTGGGTGCGCCCAAGCGGGGCGCCGGCGCCGCCTACGTGTTCGAGCGGGACGGCGACGGGTGGCGTCAGACGGCGCGCCTCGCTCCCCAGGACGGCCAGGACGGCGATGGCTTCGGGGCCGCCGTCGCCCTGGCCGGCGACGCGGTGCTGGTGGGGGCGCCCGGGCGGACTGGGGGCGCCGGCGCCGTGTACGTCTTCAGGGCCGACGGAGACGCGTGGGTCGAGGCGGACGTTCTCGAGCGCGCGCCCGACGAGGCCGGCTCACGCTTCGGCAGCGCCATCCTGGTGTCGGACGAGACGGCCTTCGTGTCGGCGCCGGGCACCCTGCCCGGCCTGGTCCCCGGGACGGAAGCCGACATCCGACCGGGCGTGGTCGCCGCGTACACGCGCGCGGCGGACGGCACGTGGACCGCGGCGGGCGAGGCTTCCCTGCCGGGCGCCATCGCGTTCGGGTGGGCCTTCGCGACCGACGGCGATGGGCGGGTCTGGGCGAGCGCACCCTTCGCGTTCCAGGGCCAGGGCGCCGTCTTCGGGCTCGTGCGCTCGGGCGAGACCTGGGCGGCGGCCGACACCCTGCGCCCCGACGCTTCGACGCCCGTCCAGGGCTTCGGACTGTCGCTCGGCGCGGGCGGCGGGTCCCTTGTGGTGGGGGCGCCCCTGGCCGCCTCGGCCTTCGTGTTCGAGCGGGCCGGCGGCGAGGGGGGGTGGACGCAGGCGGCGCACCTGACCAACGCCACGCAGACGGCGTTCTTCGGCATGGCCGCGGCCGCACGGGGCGAAACGGTTGTGGTGGGAGCGCCCGGAGCGGACTTCTTCGAGGGCGCGGCCACCGTCTACACGCGGGCGGACGACGGTTCGTGGTCGGAGGCGGAAGCGCTGTTCGACGACGCCGGAGGGCTACAGCCCATCACGGGCGGCGAGGTCGAGTGCGCCGACGGCCATGTGGGCGAGTTCACCTGTAGCGAGGTCGACGTGGTGTCGTTCCTGCCCGTGAGCGCGCTCGGTGGCACTCGCGGCAGCTTCGTGAACGACCTCTGGGGGTGGACGGACCCCGAGACGGGTAAGGAGTACGCGCTCGTCGGGCGCGGCGACGCGACGGTGTTCGTGGACGTCAGCGACGCGGCCAACCCCGTGTTCCTGGGCGAGCTCCCGCTCACCGACGGCGCGCAGCCGAGCTTCTGGCGAGACATCAAGGTCTACGCCGACCACGCGTTCATCGTGGCCGACGCCGCCGGGCAGCACGGCGTGCAGATCTTCGACCTGCGGCGGCTGCGGGACGTGCAGGATCCGCCCGTGGTCTTCGACGAGGACGCGCACTACGACGGCATCGCCAGCGCCCACAACATCGTCATCAACGAAGAGACGGGTTTCGCCTACGTCGTGGGCGGCAGCAGCGGCGGCACCACGTGCGGGGGCGGGCTCCACATGATCGATGTGCGCGACCCCCGTGCGCCCACGTTCGCCGGCTGCTTCTCCGACCCCTCCACGGGCATGGCCGGCACGGGCTACAGCCACGACGCGCAGTGCCTGGTCTACAACGGCCCCGACTCGACCTATGCGGGACACGAGATCTGCCTGGGCTCCAACGAGAACGCGCTCTCCATCGCCGACGTCACCGACAAGGACAACCCGGTCGCCGTGTCGACGGCCCGTTACCCCAACAGCGCGTACGCGCATCAGGGGTGGGTCTCGGCCGATCACCGCTTCTTCTTCATGAACGACGAGGGCGACGAAGTGGCGGGGACCGTGCCGCGCACGCGCACGCTCGTGTGGGACATCCAGGACCTCGACGACCCGGTGCTGCTCGCCGAGCACCTGGGCGAGACGGCCGCTTCGGACCACAACCTGTACGTGCGCGACCAGCTCATGTACCAGTCGAACTACGTGAGCGGCCTGCGCATTCTCGACGTGTCGGATCCCGCGAACCCGCGGGAGGTCGGCTATTTCGACACCGTCCCGTGGGGCGAGGACGCCCCCGGATTCGCAGGCTCATGGAGCAACTACCCGTATTTCGAGAGCGGCATCATCCTGGTGAGCAGCATCCGCGAAGGCCTGTTCGTGCTCAAGCGGAAGCGGCCGACGGTGTTCTGAATTCGAGGGCTCCCTCCCCCCGCAGCGGGCCCCGGCTTCGAAGACCACGATGAACGACCCGTCCCGGACCGATCAGGAATTCCAGCGTGAGGCGCTCGCCGATTTCGACGTGCTCTACCGCGTCGCGGTCCAGCTCGCCGCGGACCGTGACCTGGCCAAGGAGCTCGTGCAGGCGGCCGTGCTCGGCGCGTACCGGCGTTGGTGGGACCGGGGGCAGGGTCTGTCGGCCCGGGCCTGGATCCTGTGCATCCTGGTGCGGGAGGCACGGCGCCGGCTGTCGGGCGGCAGCCATGCGGATCCGCCGGCAGGGCCGGTCGGAGGCGGGGAGCGCGAGAGCTGGCTCGACCGCCCGGGCGACGGGGTGCCGCTCCCCGGCGGAGTCCTCCCCCAGGGCCAGACCGTCGACACGCTCGACCCCGCGCGGGTGCGCGCCGCGATCGATCCGCTTCCGTACGCCTACCGCGAAGTCCTCGCGCTGAGCGACATCGCAGGGCTCTCGTACGACGAACTCGCGGTGCTGCTCGACTGCCCTCGCGACGCAGCCAGAACGCGCCTGTACGAAGCGCGCGCCGCGCTCAAAGCCCGCCTGTTCCCC
Organism: Gemmatimonadota bacterium; assembly: GCA_003695865.1. GTDB lineage: Bacteria > Gemmatimonadota > Gemmatimonadetes > Longimicrobiales > Gaopeijiaceae > J028. The sequence continues at coordinate 3,176 of RFGQ01000314.1, forward strand.
TGACGGCCGTGGCCGCCGCGTGGCCCGTGCCTGGCGTTCGCGGCGCGCCTCAGCGGCCCGCCACGACCTCGTAGCTCGAGGTCGAAAGCAGGTTCTCGACGCGGATGTTCACGCGCTGGCCGGCCGCCAGGTAGAGGGCGTCGGTCGTGTAGCGCTCCGAGGATCCGATCGGCGTGATGAGGAACCGCACGCGGCGGGTGCTCGGCATCACCGAGCGCGAGATGGTGAAGAGCCGCTCGGACTGGCTGGTGACCTGGCCGAGCCGCGCCCGGTTCCCCAGATGCACCACGTGCACCCGCACGTCCGACCAGTTGTGGTTCGTCACCTGGACGGCGACCTCCGCGTTCCGGCGGGCCTCGTCCCACGGAGACGAGCGGGTGTGCGCACAGGCGGACGCCGTGAGCACGAGGGCTGCACAGAGCACGGCCGAGCGGCCGCGGAGAAAGACACTGCGCGCCATGATGCACCTCCTCGCGGGTCGCTCTTCAGCGGGTGCGCGCCGCGGTCCTGCAGCGACCCCGTCCCCCCGCAGGCGCGTCGCCGGCGACCGGGCCCGAGAGCCCGCCACCGACCGTCGCAACATACGACCGGCCCCCACCGGCCTGTCCAGAGGACCGGCATGTTCTCGTGGCAACATCGAGACCGGCGGGGCGGCGGCGGTGGTGCCTCAAGCGCGATCCATCGCCATGAAGAGGTTGTTGAGCGACTCCGACAGCGTGGGATGCGAGAACACACCCTCTTTGAGCACCGTGTAGGGCAGATCTCCGAGCATGGCCATCTGCAGGACCGTCGCCACCTCGCCGCCCTCGATGCCGAGCACCGCGGCGCCGAGGATACGGCCCGTCTCGGCATGGACGACCGCCTTCATGAAGCCGCGCGTCTCGTCGGTCTCGATCGCCCGGGCCACGCGCGACATGGGCAGCTTGGCCACCCGCACGGGCAGGCCCGCCGCGCGCGCCTGGGCCTCGCTGAGACCCACCCGACCGAGCTGCGGGTCGGTGAACAGGGTGTAGGGGACCACGCGCCCCGCGCGGCTCGCACCGCCTTCGCCGAGGAGGTTGTCGCGTACGATGCGGTAGTCGTCGTAGGCGACGTGGGTGAACGGAGGGCCTCCGTTGATGTCGCCGAGCGCCCACACCCCCTCCACGTTCGTGCGCAGCTCGTCGTCCACCACCAGATAGCCCCGTTCGTCCACGGCGAGCCCGGCCCGCTCCACGGCGAGCAGGTCGGTGTTGGGCCGGCGTCCCGTGGCGACGAGCAGATGCGACCCCTCGACCGTGAAGTCGCCTTCCGGACCGGCCAGCTCCAGGCGCACACCGCCGGCCGCACCGGGCGTCACCCGCGTCGCCCGCGTACCCGTGTGCAGCGCCACGCCCTCGCCCTCGAGGATCGACGCGAGTTCGCCCGAGACGTCCTCGTCCTCCATGGGCAGCAGCCGCTCGGCCATCTCCACGACCGTCACCCGAGCGCCGAAACGCCGGAACATCTGCGCGAATTCCAGGCCGATGTAGCCTCCACCCAGCACGACCAGGTGCTCGGGTACCTCGCCGAGCTCCATCACGGAGGCGTTGGTCAGGAAGGGCGTCTCGTCTAGCCCCGGAACCGGCGGAATGGCCGCCCGCGCGCCCGCGTTGATGAAGACCCAGGGTGCGGTGAGCCGGCGCGTGCCACCCGCCCGCAGATCCACGACCACCTCGTGCGGACCCTCGAAGCGGGCCGTGCCGAAGATCAGGTCGATCGTCTCGTGCCGCTCCATGCCCCGACGGCTGCCCGACGACCACTGCTCCACGATGTCCCGCTTGCGCCGTCGCACGACCTCGAGATCGACCGAGACGGGCCCGGTGCGCACCCCGTAGTCCGCCGCGCGACTCACCAGGTGGGCGACGCGCGCCGACGCGACCATCGTCTTGGTGGGCGTGCAGCCCTCCACGACGCAGGTCCCGCCCACGAGGTCACTCTTCTCGATGACGGCGACCGTGCGCCCGCTCTCGGCCAGCGCGCCGGCCAGCGGCTTGCCGGCCTGTCCGGTGCCGATGACGACGGCGTCGAAGGATTCGTGGTCCGCCACAGGAAGCTCCCGGGTTCGAGTCGATGATGGATGCTCGGCTGGCGCCGCCGCCGAGGGCACGGCGGCCGCGGTAGTACTCTCCGGTCCTACCGCCGGACGGCGACCCAAGCGCTGCGGCGGGCCGGCGGTTCCCCCGCGCTTCGACGTCCGAGGGCGGTCGCGACGCCGTGCCGACCGCGACGGACCCTCGACGTGGCGTCCAGCCGCCGTCCCCCTCTGCCCCTGTCGGGGCTCGCACCACACACTACGTTTGCGGCCATGCACACGCACGCGGAACACCGACCCATCGACGTGGTCGCAGCCGTCGTCGAGCGTACCGGTCGCTTTCTGGTGGGTCTGCGCCCCGGCCACAAGCGGCACGGAGGCCTCTGGGAGTTCCCCGGGGGCAAGACGCTCCCAGGCGAGACCGCCTTCGAAGCGGTTCGGCGTGAACTCGGCGAGGAACTGGGGCTCGAGGTGACCGCCGTCGACAAGGCGCTCTGCAGCCTCGCCGACCCGGACTCCCCGTTCGTGATCCACTTCGTGCCCACCGTGGTCCAGGGCGAGCCGGTCCCCCACGAGCACGAGCGTCTGGGCTGGTTCACACCTGACGAGCTCGAGGCGCTACCCCTGGCACCCAGCGACGCGCGCTTCGTGCGCGAGCACCTGTCGGGCGTTTGTGAGGCGGGTGATTCCTCGGCCGAGAGCGCCCGCGGTCCTTGACAGCCGGCCCGGCAGAAGCCCTTCTGCCCGACCGTAGCCCCTCGTGACCGCTCACCGCTACCGGAGACCCGCCATGTCCTCCTCGCTCACTCAGCTCATCGACGACCTGGCCACCGGCCGCGTGCGCGTCGTGGATCTGACCCAGCCGCTCGGGCCCGAGACCCCCGTCATCGGGCTGCCCGAGATCTTCGCGCCCTCGCCGCCGATGACCATCGAGACGATCTCGCGCTACGACGAGCGCGGGCCCGCCTGGTACTGGAACACGATCCACCTTGGGGAGCATACGGGCACCCACTTCGATGCGCCGGTCCACTGGGTGAGCGGCCGGGACCTGCCGGACAACACCACCGACACGCTTCCGCCCCACCGCTTCGTCGGGCCGGCCTGCGTGATCGACGTCGAGGCCGAGGTGGAACGCGATCCGGACTTCCTGCTCCGCCCCGAACACATCGAGGCCTGGGAGGCCGAGCACGGGCGCATTCCCGCCGGCGCGTGGGTGCTGCTGCGCACGGGCTGGAGCCGCCGGACCGACCCGACTGCGTTCATCAACGCCGACGACGACGGGCCTCACTCACCCGGCTTCCACGCCGACGCGTCGCGACTGCTGGCGCTCGAGCGCGACGTGACGGGTGTGGGTGTGGAGACCATCGGCACCGACGCGGGCCAGGCCGGGGGCTTCGATCCCCCGTTTCCCAACCACGCCATCATGCACGGCGCCGGCAAGCTGGGGCTCGCCAGCCTGTGCAACCTCGACCAGCTGCCGCCCACCGGGGCGGTGGTCATCGCCGCGCCGCTCAAGATCGTGGACGGGAGCGGCAGCCCGCTCCGGGTGCTCGCCCTGGTCGCCGGCTGAGCGCCCGCCGCGGCCGGCGCGCGGAGTTCGAGGCGGGCGGCGACCTTCGGACCGGCCGCCCACACCGCCAGAAGCTCGACGCACGCGGTGCGGTGGAACGCTCTCTAGTCCCCCCGCTGCACCGCCCGCTCGAGCACTTCACGAAGCGGCCGGGCGCGGGCCTTTGCGATCTCGGATCGCAAACGCCCGTCGCGCACGTCTCCACGCCCGATCACGTGCCCCTCGAGCACGAGCGCGACGGGGCCGTCGCCGATGGCGACGGCGGGCCCGCGCCCTTCCAGCAGGGCCAGCGCTTCGCCCTCGGTGAGCTCCACGCGCCGCTCGCGCACGGCCGCGTCGAGCACGCGCAGCAGGTCGTTGGACGGGCGCAGGCGCCGCTGCGCGTCGGGCCCGAACGCCCGCACGCCGGCCGACACGAGGCGCCAATGCCCGCCTTCGGGCCAGCCGGCGAGCGGCCACTCGCCGGCGCTGTGGGCCCAGACGCTGTCGCCCCGGGCGGTCCAACGGAAGCGCTCGAGCGCCTCGTCCTGCACGCCGAACGTGGTGCGCAGATCGTCGAGCGCGCGCTCGATCGCGCGCGCCGCCTCGGCCTCGCCGTCGCCGGGCGGGTAGAGCACGGGCGGTGCGGCCCATCCGCCCTCCATCCCGCCCACGGGCGCCGCCATGGCGTCCTGCGAGGCATCCGTGTCGGGCACCTCGCCCTCCAGGCGGCGCAGTAGGCACAGGAACAGTCCGCCCGAATCGAGGTGGTGCGGGTAGATGCGGGCCGCACCCTCGAGCGCCGGGTGGAAGCGCTCTTCTTCAAAAGCCGTCAGGCCCGAAGCGTGAGGTACCGGCAGCGTGAGCGGCACCACTTCGGTGGGGGCGTCGGCCAGCACGCGGCTGACCACCGCCTCGTTCTCTTCCGGCGCGAACGTGCAGGTTACGTAGAGCACGGTCCCGCCCGGACGCGTGAGCCTGAGCGCCCGCCTGAGCAGGCGCTCCTGACGTCGCGTGAGTCGGCGGTGGAACTTACCGGTGGGGGCACGTCCCCGGGTCTTGCCCCCCCTCTTGCGCAGGGTCCCCTCGGCCGAGCAGGGCACGTCGGTGAGCACGTGATCGAAGAGCGCGGCGTCGGGCAGCGAACGCCCGTCGCCCGACACGACGAGCACGTTGGTGTGCGCCGTGCGGTAGAGGTTGCCCAGCAGCGCTCGCACGCGGTTCTCGTTCACCTCGACCGCGACCAGACAGCCCCGTCCGCCCATGCGGTCGGCCAGATGGGTCGTCTTACCGCCGGGCGCCGCACACAGGTCGAGCACACGCGCGCCGGGCGCCGGGTCGAGCACCGGAGCCACGACCGCCGTCGAAGCCTGCTGGATGTAGTAGAGCCCGTGCCAGTGCAGCACCGTGTCGGAAGCGAGGCGCGGCCGCTCGACCACGCGGAAGACGTCTTCCAGTCCGTCGACCGGCTCCAGCCCGAACCCGTCGGCCTCGAGGCGCGCCGTGACCTCGGCCGGGTCGACCCGACGGGTGCACACACGCAGCGTCGTGGGCTCGGGGCGCTCGATGGTCTCGACGAAGCGATCCCAGTCGGGGATGATGCTCCGGTATCGTTCGATGTTCACGGCGTGTCGGGGCGTCGGGTGGGCCTCAGTCGCGTGCGCCCTCCCCGGGGGGAAGTGCGTGCGCGGAAGATACGCCCGGGGGGAACCTCCGGAAGACGGTGGCATCCGAATTGACGCGAGCCGAGCGCGCCACCACCCTTCGGCCATGATCGCTCGACCACGCTTCGCCGGCCCGCTCGCCCTGATCGTCCTCGCTACGCTCACGCCCACCGCGTGGCTGCACGCCGCTCAGGAGTCCGCCGAATCCGGGCCCTACCAGGTCTACCGAGGCGACGGCGCCCGGGCTTCCCTCGACGAGATCATCGAGGCGGCCGCGGCCGCCGAGGTGGTGCTCGTCGGCGAAGCGCACGACGACCCCACGGGGCACGCGCTCGAGGCGGAGCTTCTGAGGGGGCTGCACGCCGGCCGAGGCGAGTCGGCGGGCCCGCTCATCCTGTCGCTCGAGATGTTCGAACGCGACGTGCAGTACGTGCTCGACGAGTACCTCCAGGGCCTCATCAGCGAGGATCACTTCCGGCGTAGTGCCCGCCCCTGGGATCACTACGAGAGCGACTATCGGCCGCTGGTGGAGTTCGCCCGCGAGCACGGGCTCGCCGTCGTGGCGGCCAACGCACCCCGCCGATACGTGAATCTGGTCACCCGCCGGGGACCCGAAGCGCTCGAGGCCCTCGGCGAGCGGGCGCGCTCGTTCGTGGCGCCGCTCCCCTACGCGCTTCCCTCCCCACGCTACCGGGCCGAGTGGGACTCCGTGATGGCCGAGGCGATGGCCGAGGCGCCCGAAGCACGGCGGGCCGAGTTCTCGGGGCGAGCCCTGCTCGCCCAGTCGCTCTGGGACGCGACCATGGCGCACAGCATCGCCCGTGCGCTCACCGACCACCCCGGCGCGCTGGTGCTGCACGTCGTGGGGAGTTTCCACGTGGCCCACCGCACCGGCATCCCCGAACACCTGGCCCGCTACAGGCCCGCGACCCGGGCCGTGATCGTGGTCATGCGTCCCGTCGACGACATCGACACGTTCGATCCGGGGCGCGACGGGGGCGGCGAGGACTTCGTGATCCTCACCGAGCGCGCGCGGACGCGTACCGCAAACCCCGAGAAGGGCCACGCCGGGCGATGACGCGTTGCCCGGGGCGCCGCCGGCGACCCCGGGTCAGACCGCCGGAGAGCCCCGGCTCAGCACGATGAGTTTCTGCCAGATCTTGCGGCTCAGGCCGGCAGAGACGGTCTCGATCTCGGTGACCGAGGCCAGCGTCACCGGGTCGTCGAAGTCCTGCACATAGAGCACCGCCACCTTGCCGAGCAGCGACAGCATGTCGGTGCAGAAGTCGAGGTAGAGCGCGAGTTCCTCGGGGGACCGGGTCGTGACCGACCCGCCCGACACCTCGGTGGGGACCCCAACGAAGTGCGGGTCCTTCGAGAGCTGGTGCATGTCGATCACGTGCGCCAGCGCCCGCAGTTCGTGCAGGCCCCGCAGTGCCCGCCGCCGTTTGATGCGGGTCTCCAGCGTGAACAGGAAGAAGCCGGCGATCCCGAACAGCACGATGTCGTTGAGGCCCGCCTCGATCACCTGGATGAGTTCGGCCACGTCGATGGCGTTCGTGGGCATCTGGAACGTGGTGACGAAGCTCACGATCCCGGCCACGACCAGCAGCACCACCACCCCAACGCCCACCCGCAGTCCCACGATGGGGCGACGCAGCCAGTCCGCCTCGGCCGCGGCCCGGGCGGACACGGCCGCGAGCTGCTCGCAGACCCGGCTGAGCCCCGAACCGGGGAACGCCTCGCGGATACGGGCGAGGCGGAACTCGATCGTCTGGTGGATCTTGGCCGGGTCCAGCGAGCGGAATTCGTCCTTCGCGGGCGGCGTGGCTGTAGGCGTCATGGGACTCATCGCGGTCGGGGATGCCCCAAGATCGTCCGGGTCTACCGACCGCGCCACCGTGCGCCCGCGGCCCTAAGATCGGTGGGCCTCGCGGCGCGATCCCGTGCGTCGGTGCCCGGCGTCGCGCCCGACGCCCGCGGCCCTCACCCGGCCGCGTCCCGCTCCCGTGCCAGTGCGTCGACGCGCACCAGCACCGACTTCATCTTGCCCATGCAGCGCAGCGTGCCGAGGCGGTCACCGTCGGCGATGGCCACGCAGGCCCGCCAGACCTCGTCCACGATCGGAGAGCGGGACACGCCCAGCTCTCGCAGCACGTCGGCACGGAAGCGCTCGTCCATGCGCAGCACCGCCTGGGCGTATTCCTCGCGGCTCGCGAAGGCTTCCGGATCCGGATCGTAGAACCCGCTCGCCACCTGCTGAACCACCGGCGACCGACGCAGCATGCCCGCCTCCCCGGGCGGGCCAACCCGGCGCCGGGCGCGCGCGCCACGGATGCGCTCACGCCCGGCGCCCACCAAGGCCGGCCCGCACTGCGTTCAAGCTGTGCCAGCTCGCGAGGGCCGCGAAAGGCCGCAGGGATTAAGAATGTCACACGATTTTACAGACGGCCGGGGCCCGAGCGGAGCCTGGCGGGCCGTCGAGTCGGGGGCGCCCCCCGCGCTCCTACCAGACGATCCGGTACGCCATCACACGACCCGCATTGAACGTGGGCACCAGCAGCATCCGCCGGTCGGCCACGTACTCGATATCGGCCGCGTTCAGCCGTGCCGAGCGGGTCTCGACCACCGTGTGCACGGGGGGCGAGTGCGGGTCGGTCGTGTGGAACACCCGCCCCGCGAAGTCCGAGACCCACCAGCCGCCCCGTCCGTCGGGGACGATCCCGTCGAAGGCGGCCCAGCCCTCCGACAGCACTTCGACGACCGGCTCGTGGCGCCCCACACGCAGCATGGCGCCCGTCTGGAACGAGCCGCCGAGCAATGCCTCGCCCGCCGGATAGAGGCCGTTCACGCCGGCGAGACGCGCGTCTTCGACCCAGGTCTCCAGTCCGTCTCCGGCGAACCTGTAGACGCGCTGCGCGAAGGTGTCGGACACCCAGACCGTGCCCTCGTCGTCGACCGCGACATCGTTCATGAACTGGGCCCCTTCCACCGTGTGGCGCGCCACGATCCGCCCCGTCTCCACATCGATCTCGACCAGGTTCGTCAGGTCGGCCACGAACAGGTGGCCGTCGCGCAGGCCCAAGCCCTTCGGCGCGTCGAGCCCCTCGACCCAGCGGCGCTCGAGCACCTCGCCGTCCAACGACACGCGAGACACATAGCCCTGGCCGTCCGCCTGGTCGAAGCCGCCTTCGATGTTCGAGACGTACAGCACGTTCCGGGCGGCGTCGTACAGCACGGACTCGGGCACGTCGAATCCGTCCAGGGTCCACAGCGGCTCCGCGGTGGGGGCCCTCTGGGCCACGAGGGGAGCCGCGGCAGCCGCGAAGAACGGAAGCGCGGCCAGGATCACGAGCGAGCCCGCGCGCAGCGCGCGGCCGGGAACCGTTCGAAACGGGGTGAAACTACCACGGTGCATGACTGCCTCCTGATGCCGGGGGTGTGCACGGTGGTGTACGCCCGGGCCTCTTCCACCTTTCGTCGCCCCCCCACCCGCCGCCTCCCTTGCGGCCGGCGTCCCCGCGCTCGATTGTGACGTTCGTACCCGCCGTGGTCCTACGGGCCCGGCGGGTTCCTGCCGGCCCGGACCCCGACACGCATGAGTGACGCCCCACCACGCCTGAGGAAGGAACTCGGGCTCTTCGACGTGTACTCGGTCGCAACCGGCGCAACCCTGAGCACCGGTTTCTTCCTCCTGCCCGGTCTCGCCGCGGCCACCGTCGGACCCGCCGTGCCGCTGCCCTACGTGCTGGCGGCCCTCCTCGTCTTTCCGGGCATCGTCAGCAAGATCGAGCTGTCGACGGCGATGCCGCGCGCCGGGGGCGCCTACTACTTCGTGGACCGCAGCCTGGGCCCGCTGATGGGGACCATCGGCGGCTTCGGCACCTGGATCGCGCTCACGCTCAAGACCGCCTTTGCGCTCATCGGCGTGGGCGCCTACCTGCGCCTGTTTCTGCCGGCCGTCGACGTGGTGCCCATCGCCTCGGCGGCCGCGGTCCTCTTCGGGGTGGTCAACATCCTGGGGGTGAAGAAGAGCGGGTCGTTCCAGAGCGTGCTGGTCGTCGGGCTGCTCGCGTTGATCGCGTGGTTCCTGCTGCAGGGCGCGCTCCGGGTCGATCCCGCGCTCCTCGAAGGCATGTTCTCGGCGGAGACGGCGTCGTTGGTGTCGGCCACCGGACTCGTCGTGGTCGCCTACGTGGGGCTCACCAAGGTGGCCAGCATCGCCGAAGAGGTGCGCGACCCCGAGCGGAACCTGCCCCTCGGGGTGTTCCTGGGACTCGCCACGGCCGTGGCCCTCTACGTCGCGGGCACCACCGTGATGGTGGGCGTGGCCGGCCACGCGCGACTGGCCGCCGAGGGCGCGCTCACTCCGGCCGCGTTCGTCGCCGATCTGCTCGTCGGGCAACCCGGCGTGCTCGTGATGACCGTCGCGGCGGTGCTGGCCTTCAGCTCGGCGGGCCAGGCCGGGATTCTGAGCGCCTCACGCTATCCGCTCGCGATGGGGCGTGATGGCGTCCTGCCGCCGGCTTTCCGGACGGTCGGCAGGTTCGGCACGCCGACAATGGCCATCGTCGTCACCGTCGTGGCGATCGTGGTTACGATGGCCCTGTTCGATGCGACGAAGATCGCCAAGCTGGCCGGGGCCTTTCAGCTGGTGATGTTCGCCCTGAGCTGCGTGGCGGTGGTCGTCATGCGCGAGAGCGGGATCGCGTCCTACGACCCCGGCTACCGCTCGCCGTTCTACCCCTGGCTCCACGTGGTGGGGACCCTCGCGCCCTTCTGGCTGATCGTCGAAGAGGGCTGGCTGTCCACGCTCTTCACCGGCGGCCTCATCCTGTTCGGCGCCCTCTGGTACACCTACTACGCGCGCCGCCACGCAGACCGCGAGGGTGCCATCCTGCACGTGTTCGAGCGCCTGGGCCGGCAGCGCGACCCGGGCCTGGACCGGGAGTTGCGGGAGATCCTCAAGGAGAAAGGCCTTCGAGACGCCGACCCCTTCGAGCAGGTCGTGGCGACGGCCTCGGTGATCGACGCACCGCCCGGGAGCGACTTCCGCGAGATCGTGTGGCAGGCCGCCGCCCATCTTGCGGAGGTGGCCCCGATCTCGGCCCGAGAGCTGGGAGAGGGCTTCCTGCAGGGCACGCTCGTGGGTATGACGCCCGTTTCGCACGGGGCCGCCCTGCCCCACCTACGCATCCCCGGCCTCGACGGCAGCCGCATGGTGTTGGTGCGGGCCCGGGAGGGCATCGAGATGAACGTCGATGTGGGCGGACGCTCCCGTACCGAGCAGGAACCCGTGCGGGCCGTGTTCTTCCTGCTCAGTCCGGAGGCCGACCCCGGCCTTCATCTGCGGCTGCTGGCCGAGCTGGCGCGCCGGATCGACCACGAATCGTTCATGCACGAATGGCTGGGCGCCGAAGATGAGCAGCGCCTCAAGGAAGTCCTTCTGCGCGACGAGCGGCTGCTTTCGCTCGACATAAACCCGCAGGGCCCCACCGGAGAGTTCGCCGGCCGGGCCGTGCGTGATCTGGACCTGCCCGACGGCACGCTGCTGGCGCTGGTCCGGCGTGGGGAGCGCGTGCTGGTGCCGCGCGGCGACACCCGACTCGAGGCCGGCGACCGGCTGACCCTGATCGGCGAACCGCCCGACATCGAGCTGCTGCGCGAGCGCTACCTGCGGTAGATCGCGCCGCCCTTCATCACGAAGCGCACCGCCCGCAGGGCACCGATCTCGGCCGTCGGATCGCCCTCGACGGCGATCAGGTCTGCGAGCAAGCCCTCGGCAACCCGGCCGCGGTCGTCCAGGCCGAAGATGCGGGCGTTGCCCGAGGTCGCGGTCCGCACCACCTGCAGCGGCGTCATCCCGTAGGCCACCATGAGCTCGGCCTCGCGCACGTTGTCGCCGTGCGCGAACACGCCCACGTCACCCCCGAAGCAGATGTCCACACCCGCCGCGAGTGCGAGCGCGAAACTGCGCCGCTTCGCCGTGATACGCGCCGGTTCGGGTGCCCCCCCATCCCAGCCACCATAGCGCAGGATCGCGTCTCCGGCCGCGAGCGTCGGGCACAGAGCAACGCCCCGCTCGGCCATCATCGCAAACACCTCGGGCGTCCCCGCGTCGCCGTGCTCGATCGTGCGCACGCCGGCGAGCACCGCCCGCCGCATGCCTTCGGCGGTGGACGCGTGGGCCACGACCGGTCGACCCGAACTCGCGGCGACCTCCACGACCATACGCAGTTCGTCGAGCGTGAAGGTGGGCGCCGCCGTCCGATCCGGCCCCCAGCGGTAGTCGGCGTACACCTTGATCCAGTCGGCGCCGCGGCCGATCTGGTCGCGCACGACCCGGATCAGGTCGTCGACCCCGTCGGCCTCCTCGGCCCCCAGCGGGAGAGACCACTCGGGCGCACCGCGCGGGTTGTAGCTGCCCGTGGCCACGATTGCGCGTGTAGAGACGATCAGACGCGGGCCGGGGATCACGCCCTTCTCGATGGCGGCCTTCACGCCCACGTCGGCGTACCCCGCCCCCTCGGTGCCCAGGTCGCGCATCGTCGTCACCCCGGCCAGCAGGCTCGCCCGCGCGTGCACCGTCGCCCGCGCGACCCGCTCGGCCAACGGCTCGTAGAGCACCTGCCTGTCCCAGGGCGTCTCGTCGTAGGGATGGAGCAGAACGTGCGAATGGCCCTCGATGAGTCCGGGCAGCAGGGTCGTGCCCGGCAGGCGGAGGGTGTCGCGCGTGGGCGCCAACCCCTCGCGCGGGCCCACCGCGTCGATCCGATCGGCCCTCACCCGCACACCCCATCCGTCGTGGCTCGCCTCTCCATCGAACACGCGGTCGGGCAGGAGAAGGAACTCGGCCACCGGTACGCCTGTCGCGGAGGCCGCGGGCCCGGCCGGAGTCTGCGCCGCGCCTGCCGTCGGAACGCAAGCGAGAACGCCCAGCCACAGAAGACTCCGGCACGGCGCCGCGCCGTTCCCGGGACGACGGAAGCCTCGCTCGGTCCACCGGGACCCACGAAGTGTGGAACGTTCCATCGCCACTCCCGCGTTGAGGTGCGCCGCAGTCGTCGAACCGTCGGGACGATAGCGCGGGTGATCCCGCGGGGCCATTCTGTTCCGACTGTTCCGACATCCTGGACCCACTCTCTAGGAACCCGTGATCGACTTCGTTCGAACCTGCCACCGCGATGCGCACGGGCGGGCGCGCCTGCGCCCCTCCGGACGACCGACCCGGAGGGTCCGCCGGCTCCGGGTGGGGATCCCCTGGCTCGGGCCGCCGCTTCTGTCCCTGCTGCTCGCACCCCTCCCGGGCGCCGCGGCTCAGGAGCGGGTGCCGGAAGCCAGGCCCGGCGACACGGTGCGCGTGGTTCCCGGCGCGCTCTACGCAGCCGGTTCGTTCCACGAGTGGCTCTTCGGAGCCCACTACCGGGCCGTCTGGACCACCCCCGTTCGGGTTCCGGTGCTCGATCTGTCACGCTTCGCTGGCGGACTCACGCCGGTGGGAGCCCATACCGGGTCGCAGACGACGTCGCTCCGCCTGAAGGGCGCGGATGGGCGGACCTATCAGTTCCGGAGTGTGTTCAAGCGCCCCACGCGCCGGCTCCCGCCACGGCTCCAGAACAGCGTGGTGGCGAACATGATCCAGGACGGCGCAAGCGCCTCTCACCCCTACGGCGCCCTCGTGGTCGACCGTCTCCTCAGCGCGGTCGGCGTGCTGCACCCCGAACCGCACCTCTTCGTGATGCCCGACGATCCTCGCCTGGGACAGTTCCGAAGCGAGTTCGCGGGACTACTCGGGATCCTGGAGGAGCGTCCGAACGAGGCGGACGACGAGGGGAGAGGCGGCTTCGGCCGGGCGCTGAAGGTGATCGGACCGGAACGCCTCTTCGAGCGCATCGATCGGGGTTCGGAAGATCGCGTGGACGCGCGGGCGTTCCTGGTGTCGCGCCTCATGGACATCCTGATCGGTGACCGCGACCGCCACCGCGACAACTGGCGTTGGGCGTTGCTCGACGACCGCGGGCCGGTCCGCTGGTGGATCCCCGTGTCGCGGGACCACGACGAGGCCTTCGTGCGGGCCGACGGCGCCCTGATCCACGTCGCCAAGCTCTACTACCCTCAGCTCGTGTCGTTCGGCCCGGAGTACGACCGAACGCTCAACCTGAACTGGCACGCGAGAGAGGTGGACCGCCGGTTCCTGGCGGGGCTCGACCGCACGGCCTGGGATTCGGCGGCTACCTTCGTTCGCGCACGCCTGAGCGACCGGGTGATCCTGGACGCCGTCGAGGCGCTCCCGCCGGAGATCTTCGCACTCCAGGGCGAGTGGTTCGCCTCGGCGCTCCGGGCCCGTAGGGACGCGCTCGGCGAAGAGGCGCGCCGCTACTACGAGCTGTTGGCCCGCGAAGTCGATCTCCGCGGCACGGACGACGCGGAGGTCGCCGTCGTCCGACGCACCGGGCCCCACACGGTCGACGTCCTCATCCGGCCCCGGGAGGGCCGCCTCCCGCCTCTCGTTTCCCGTCGCTTCGACGACCGCGAGACCCACGAACTCAGGATCAACCTCTGGGGCGGCGCGGACAGTGCTTTCGTCGGAGGCTCGGGTCGCGCGGGCACGCGTATCCGGGTGATCGGGGGGCACGGCCGCGACGAGCTGGTGGACGGGTCCCTCCACGGACGCGTGCGCTTCTACGACTCCGGGCGGCACACCCGCTCCGTGCTCGGTCCGGGATCCACGCTCGACCGCCGGCGCTTCGAAGAATGGGTGGGCTCGGATCTGGACCGTTATCCCCCCCGTGACTGGGGTTCCTGGACCCGGCCCTTCCCGTGGCTCTTCACGACGGCGGACGTGGGCGTGTTCACGGGCCTGGAGGTCGCCCACACGCGGTACGGCTTCCGGGCCTTTCCCTACCGGACCGACCTGAGGCTCAGGGCCGGATGGGCCAGCGAAGCCGGTGCCGCCAAGGTCGCGTTCGAGGGTGCCTTCCGGCGTGAGAATTCCGATGTGAGCGTGCGCGTTCAGGGGCATGCTTCCGGCATCGAGATCCTCAAGTACTTCGGGCAGGGCAACGCCACGACCCGCACCGGCCCCGAAGACTTCTTCAAGGTCGACTTCGACGACCTCGCGGCCGAACTCGACGTCGTGTTCGAGCCGCGCTCGGGTCTCGAACTCCACGCGGGTCCGGCCGTCCGATACTCCTCCACCGAGGTCGAGCCCGGCCGCTTCATCGCCTCGATCGCCGACACGCTCTACGGCGCCGGCGCCTTCGGCTCGATCGCCGGCGTGGTGGGTTTCGAGTACTCGGGCGGAGACCGCTCCGGAGTGCCGTGGCGGGGCTGGCGGGTCTCGGCCGAAACCCGCGCTCACCCCGGCGTGTGGAGCGCGGATCGCGGGTTCGTCACGCTCGACTGGGAAGGCCGTGTCTACGCGGGAAGGACCGACAGCGTCCACGTGTCTCCTACCCTCGCGCTCCGCCTCGGCGGTCGCTCCACGTGGGGGACCATACCGTTCCAGGAGCTCGCGTCGATCGGAGGACGCGAGAACCTGCGCGGGTGGGATACGAACCGGTTCACGGGCCGACACGCTGTCTGGGCGGGGGCGGAGGTACGATGGCCGCTCGGCGGGTTCTCCTTCATGCTCCCCTCCGACTTCGGTTTCTTCGCCTCGGCCGACGTAGGCCGGGTGGTCGTCGATGGCGCCTCTCCGGGCGGATGGCACCTGGGCACGGGTGGAGGCGTTTGGATCGCACCGGCGGCGCCGGGCAACACGCTGTCGGTCGGGTACCTGCGCGGCGGGGAGCGCGGCGCGTGGTACGCCGGATACGGGTTCGCCTTCTGACTCCTATTGACACCCCCACACGCACGCGATTAAAAGGGGATCAACCGTCACCGCGCCGGGTGGGCGACCTCCACGGGCGGAGCCGATCCGGCATCCCGGCGCCTCACGCATCGAGCGTTCGCGGAGGGGAAGCTGATGGACTTCGACGAGTGGTCTGAGAATCCAGGACGCGACGGCACGCAACTGCTGCGTGCGCTTGCTGCCCGCGACTGGGACGACGAGGACGACTGGGAGGACGATCTCGACCTCGACGACGACGACGGCGAGGACGACGACGAGGACGAGGACCTCGAGCTCGACGACGACGAAGAGGACTGGGACGACGACCTGGACTTCGACGACGACGACGACGAGGACGAGGACGAGGACGAGGACTACGACGACTGGTAGCCGGAAGGCTTCGATCCGGCCCAGAAGCCATGCGCGGCCGCCCGCCGTGCTCACGGGCCGCCCCTCTCGAGGGGCGGCCCGTTTCCCCACCGACCGTCCGCGCCACCGCCGCGAAAAGGCTCCTGTGTGCACGGGTGCTACCCTTCGACGTCCCCTCTGGTGAAGGCCGGCGGACCCGGACTCGCCCGCCCGGGAGCGCACTCCCCTGGCACGGGTCGTGCACCGCGTAGAAGATTGGAATGGCGAACGCCGAGGTTGTGTGCAGCGGGAGATCACACGTGGACAGCAAACCGCAACTCGAGCCGCTCATCGCCAGACCCCGCTGGCTCGACACCGTGAGCAACCGGGTGGGCAGGGCCTATGCCTGGGGCCTCTCGCTGCTCGTTCCCGGCATCGGGCTCACCTGGGCGGCGAGCACCTGGGTGCCCGGTGTGCTCGAGTGGATCGGCGTGGGCACCGCCATGATGGGGCTCGGCTTCATGAGCGTCGCCATGGCCGGCCTCATCCCGGTGCAGCGGCACCTCTGGCGACTGGGCGCTCACGCCTCGTCGCTCGCGGTGGCGTCGGCCGTGGCGGGCGGCGTGGGCGGCGCGGTCTACGTCGCCGGCCTGAGCGGCACGATCCTGGCCGAGTGGATGGGCCTCACGGCGCTGGCCGGACTGATCCCCCTGTTCGATATTGCGACCACCTTCGGGATCGTCGTCGTCACGCTCGCCGTAGTCGCGATGAGCGTGTTCACGTTCATCGACTGGGTCGAACGGAGAGCCGGCGACGCCTGACCCTGCACCCCGACCGGTCCGGCTCGGAACGCGGACCCCCTCCCGATCCGGAGCCGCCCATGCATCCTTCCACCCCCTCACATCCCGTGGAGCGACCGCCGCTGCGCGTCGTGACCGGCCTGGTGTTCCTGCTGGGCCTGATCCTGCTCGCCGTCCGCGTCTTCACGCACCCCATCGGGGGGGGCGGCGCGCTCAACGTGCTCGCGCTCATCGGGCTCGCCCTCGGGATGCTGGCGGCAGTCGGGTACGCGCTCACCGGCGTCACGCGCTGCCCGGCCTGCCGGACCGAGATGGACGAGATCGTCGAGGGGACGACGGCGACCTGCGAGTCGTGCGGCGTCACCCTCATGGGAGACGCCAAGCGGGTCTGGACCGTCGACGAGCGCTACGTCCACGACACCCCGGTCTTCCCGGTCACGCTGCCCGAGCGCTTCGCCTGGCCGCCCGCGTGCTGCGTCTGCGGCGCTCAGCCCACCCGGATGATCCAGGCGTCGCTCAAGAAAGGACACACCGGCCGCAACGTCGCGCTCGCCGTCGCCACGGGCGGCATGCTCATCCGCACCGGCGGAGGCTCGACCGTGCAGGTCGAGGTGCCCCACTGCGACGACTGCTCGGGGGGCGCCGACCTCCACAAGCCCGCGCTCGAGGACCTGCAGATCCGCTTCCGCTCCCGGGGCTACGCGCTCGCGTTCGAGCGCCTGCAGGAGGCACGCGCCGGAGCCGGACCGCCCGCCTGAGCACGAATCCGCCGCACACCCTGAGCGCACGTCCCGCGCCCGCATGAGCGCGATGGTGCGCCCGCCTGAGCGCACATCACCCGCCGCTCGACGGGGAGCACGCCGCCCGCGTCAGTGGAAGGCGAGGCCGATGCCCACCTCGAAGAAGCGGTGCGAGGTGTCGGCCGCGAGCGTGAAGCCGTCGGCGCTCAGGTCGTACCAACCGGCGTTCCAGTTGCTGAACACCGTGATCGAGATCGGTCCGGCAAAGGGCAGCAGCACGCCGGCGCCGACGGTGTAGCCGACCCCCACGCCCGTTGCCGTGCGACGCGACACCTCGACGCCCGAGCCCGCGCCGCCCTCGGCGCCGGCCCCGGTAGTGTCGGGCTGTGCCGCCCCGACCGCGCCGGGCACATCCACCGCGGCGAACGCGATCCCCCCGCCGCCCCTTATGTAGACCTGCCACACCCGGTAGGTGAGGGTGAGCGAGACGTTGCCCAGGGTGTTGCCGAGCGGCTCCGAGGCCTCGACCACGGAACCGTCGATCACCACGTCCGACCGCGAGCGGCGCCACACGCTGGCGTCGATCCCCAGGCCGATGCCGTGCGCCAGGTAACGGCCGAGCCGCACGAAGGCCGTGAAGCTGTCGTCGTTGTCGACGCCGGCGCACAGCGAGCAATCGTCGCGGCGCTGACCGTAGGCGCCGCCCACGAGCACGAAGGGGCCCGAGGGGCCCGTCACCGGCGGCGTGAACGCCTCCGTCGAATCGGCCCCGGCGCTGTCGGCCGCCGCGCCCGGGACGCCCGTCTGTCCATGCAGCGGCCGCGCGCTGAGCAGCACGAGCGTGAGCGCCGCCATCAGCAGCAGGGCGGCCTCCGTCACGCGGGACGGTCCGTCGGCCGCACGTGCGGCGACCGCGCTCCCCCGTCGCCGGGGTGCGGTTATGCGAACTTCGATCATGTGCGTGCTCCTCCCCCGGAGGAGCATCGGTCAGGATCGCAGCGGACTTGAGAGGGAAGAAGCCGCGGGGCGCCGGGCTCATCACGCCCAGAGCGATGAGGGGGCGGAGCGCCCCGGTCCCCGCGCGCCGGGCGCGGCCGGGAGACTCAGCGCCAGGCCTTCTGCAGGTCGGCGAGCGCCGCCGCGCCCGGACAGAGGCGCTCGAACGGCTGGTCGTAGAGCGGCTCGGCCACGGTGCCTTCGCGGGCGTGCAGGTCGTCACCCGTGCGCGGCTCCAGGTAGAGCAGGCCGGTCACCACCTCGCCGGCCTCGGTCAGACGCCGGTAGCGCTCGTACACGGCGGTGCGGTCGGTCGGGTCCCAGTCGTCGTCGATCTTGCGGAAGCGCACCATGCTGCCGTCGTGCAGCATCACCTCGCGCGCCGCGCCGGCCTCGCCGCCCGACGTGATCGGCTCGCGCAGCGGCACGAAGTCGACCGGAGCCACCTCGTGCATGTGCTCGCGCGTGTAGCGGTAGCTCTTCGTGCTGCCGTCGTGGTTGTTGAAGGTCACGCACGGGCTGATGACGTCGACGAGCGCGAAGCCGTCGTGTTCGAGCCCCGCCTCGAGGATGGGCACCAGCTCGTCCTTGTCGCCCGAGAAGCTGCGCGCCACGAAGGTGGCGCCCAGCGCCAGCGCCAGGCTCACCGGGTCGATCGGCGCCTGCCGGTTGGGCACGCCCCGCTTGGAGAGCGAACCCACGTCGGCCGACGCCGAGAACTGCCCCTTGGTCAGCCCGTACACGCCGTTGTTCTCGAGCACGTAGAGCATGTTCACGTTGCGCCGGATCGCGTGGCAGAGCTGCCCCAGGCCGATCGACAGCGAGTCGCCGTCTCCGCTCACGCCCACGAGGGTGAGCGTGTGGTTGGCCGCCGCCACCCCGGTCGCCACCGAGGGCATGCGGCCGTGTACGGCGTTGAAGCCGTGCGCCGCGCTCAGGAAGTAGGTGGGCGTCTTTGCGGAGCAGCCGATGCCCGAGACCTTGGCGACGCGATAGGGCTCGATCGACAGCCCCCAGAACGCGTCGATGAGCGCGGCGGTCACCGAGTCGTGCCCGCAGCCGGCGCACAGCGTCGACATCGCACCCTCGTAGTCGCGCCGCGTGAGTCCGAGCGCGTTCCTGGGCAGCCCCGGGTGATGGACCTTCGGCTTGGGGATCGAGCTCATGCGCCCACCTCCTCGCGCGTGCCCAGCCAGGCGTGCACCGCGTCGATCACCGGCTGGCGACTGAGCGGCAGGCCTCCGTAGTCGAGCACCGAAACCAGACGGTCGTGCGGCATACCGGTCTCGAGCAGCAGCAGGCTGCGCAGTTGGCCGTCCCGGTTCTGCTCCACCACGAAGTTCACGTCGTGCTCGGCCAGGAACAGCCGCACGTCGTCGTGGAACGGGAACGCCCGCACGCGCAGGTAGTCGAGCGCGATTCCCTCCGCGGCCAGCCGGTCGAGCGCCTCGAGCACCCCTCCTTCACACCCGCCGACCGTGACCACGCCCACCGTGGCGCCGTCGTTGCGCCGGATGACCGGCTCGGGCGCGGCCGCAGCGGCGCTCTGCACCTTGCGGGCCAGGCGGTCGACCACCTCGCGATACGCCTCGGCCTCTTCGGTATAGCGCCCGTACTTGTCGTGCCCCGAACCACGGGTGAAGTACGCACCCTTCGGGTGGACGCCGGGCAGGGTGCGCGCCGCGATGCCGTCCCCGTCCGTGTCGAGATAGCGGTAGAAGGCCTCCATGCCCTCGAGCGTGTCGGCGTCGAGCACCTCGCCCCGGTCCGGCCGGTATCGGTCGTCCCACGTGAACTCGGGCACGACCCAGTCGTTCATGCCGATGTCGAGGTCCGACACGACGAAGACCGGCGTCTGGAACCGCTCGGCCAGATCGAACGCCCGCACCGCGAAGTCGAAGCACTCCCGCGGGTCGGCCGGGAAGAGCACGATGTGCTTGGTGTCGCCGTGCGAGGCGAAGGCGCAGAGCAGGATGTCGCCCTGCTGCGTGCGCGTGGGCATGCCCGTGGAGGGGCCCGTGCGCTGCACGTCGAAGAAGACGGCGGGGATCTCGGCGTAGTAGGCGAGCCCGATGAACTCGCTCATCAGGCTGATACCGGGCCCGCTCGTGGGCGTGAACGCGCGCGCGCCCGCCCACCCCGCGCCGATCACCACGCCGGCCGCGGCCAGTTCGTCTTCCGCCTGCACCACCATGAAGCGCTTCTCGCCCGTGTCGGGATCCACGCGAAAGCGCTCGCAGAAGCCCGTGAACGCGTCCATCAGCGACGTGGAGGGCGTGATCGGGTACCACGCACCCACCGTGGCCCCGGCGTAGACGGCCCCCAACGCCGCGGCCGTGTTGCCGTCGACGATCACGTGCCCGCGGGTGGCGTCCATGGCCTCGAGATGGAACGGCAACGGACACTCGAAGTGCTCGAGCGCGTAGCGGTAGCCCGCCTCGATGGCCGTGTCGTTCGAGTCCCGCAGCGCCGGCTTGCGCCCGAACTTCTCTTCGAGCATGCCGCGGATCACGTCCAGGTCGATGCGCAGCAGGGCCGCGAGCGCGCCCACGTACATGATGTTCTTCATCAGGATGCGCTCGCGCGCGCCCCGGAAGTGCTCGACGCACAGGCGACCCAGCGGCGCCCCCAGGAAGGTCACGTCGTCGCGGAGCAGCGCCTCGTCGAGGGGCTTCGAGCTGTCGTAGAGCAGGTAGCCGCCGGGCCGCACGTCGGCGATGTCACGCTCGTACGTGGCTCCGTTCATGGCCACGATCAGGTCGAAGTCGGGCGTGCGCGCCGTGTGGCCGCGGGCGTTGACGCGGATCTCGTACCAGGTGGGCAGCCCCTGGATGTTCGAGGGGAAGACGTTCTTCCCCGAGATCGGGACGCCCATCCGGAAGATCGCCTGCATGAGCAGGCCGTTGGCGCTCGCCGAGCCGGTGCCGTTCACCGTGGCGATGCGCAGCGCGAAGTCGTTCAGGCGGGCTGGAGGGGTTCGCTCGGACACGCAGGCCGTCCCGCGTAAGGAATCAGCAGTTCGAACTTCATCATGTCCCACGCCGCCGTGGGACAGCGCTCGGCGCACAGGCCGCAGTGCACGCAGAGGTCCTCGTCCTTCACCATCACGCGGGCCGTCTGCGGCAGCGGCTCCGACACGTAGATGGGCTCGTCGAGGTTCTCGGCCGGAGCGCTGAGCCGCCCGCGCAGATCCTCTTCGTCGCCGTTGCGCGTGATCGTGAGGCAGTCGAGCGGACAGATGTCGATGCAGGCGTCGCACTCGATGCACAGCGGCGCCGTGAAGTGCGTCTGGATGTCGCAGTTGAGGCAGCGCTGCACTTCGCGGGCCGTCTGCTCGGGGTCGAAGCCCAGCTCGACCTCGATCCCCAGATCGCGGAAGCGCTGCGTCAGCTCCACGTGGCGCATGCGCTGGCGCGGCGAGGGATTGTAGTCGTTGGCGTAGGCCCACTCCGAGAGCCCGATCTTGGTGCTCGTGAGGTTCATCCCCACGGGCGGACGCTCGTCGAGGGGGATCCCCTGCACATGGTTGTGGATCGAGATGGCCGCCTGATGCCCATGCTCGACGGCCCAGATGATGTTCTCGGGCCCCCAGGCCGCGTCGCCTCCGAAGAACACGCCCTCGCGCGTGCACTGGAAGGTGGTGCGGTCGACGATCGGCATGTCCCAGTCGTTGAACTCGATGCCGATGTCGCGCTCGATCCACGGGAACGCGTTCTCCTGGCCGATGGCGAGGATCACGTCGTCGCAGGGGATCTCGACCGTGTCGAGCACCTCCTTCGTGAGGCGTCCGTCCTCGCCCTCGTGCCAGGTGACGATCTCGAACTCCATACCCACCAGCGCGCCGTCCTCGACCAGGAAGCGCAGAGGAGCGTGGTTCTCGAGAATCTCGACCTGCTCCTCCTCGGCGTCTTCCAGCTCCCAGTCCGACGCCTTGAAGAGCGCGCGTGGCTTGCGGGCCATGACCTTCACGTCGCGCCCGCCCAGCCGTTTGGCGGTGCGGCAACAGTCCATGGCGGTGTTGCCGGCGCCGATGATGAGCACGCGCTCGCCGATGCGCTCGACGTGCCCGAAGTGGACGGCCTCGAGCCACTCGATGCCGATGTGGATGCGGTCGGTGTCGTAGCGCCCGGGGATCTCGAGGTTCTTGCCCTTCGGCGCGCCCGAGCCCACGAAGACCGCGTCGTAGCCCTCTTCGAGCAGCGCCTTCATGCTCGTGACCGGCGTGTTGTAGCGCACCTCCACGCCCATGTCGAGGATCATGTCGATCTCTTCGTCGAGCACCTCGGGCGGCAGGCGGAAGGCGGGGATGTTCGTGCGCATGAGGCCGCCGGGCCGCGGCAGTGCCTCGTAGATCACGCACTCGTAGCCCAGCGG
>RFGQ01000315.1 GCA_003695865.1 Gemmatimonadota bacterium
AGTACGACGGCGAAAGTGCTCGGCGGTGGCTTGTGGTGCTCGAACGGTACGGCCGCCATTTGGCGGAGGCACTGGACTCGCTTGGTGCGGGATGAGAGGGCCATGGTCCTGTGTCCGCACCTGAAGGAACGCCGCCCGACCTCCCGCACAATCCTGGCGCCCCGTGTCGGCCGGGCGTAACGTGGACCCTGCGGACCGATTGCACGGCCGGCCCGAAACCCCAACACGCCGGCTGCCAGCGCACCTCGACCAGGCCTGACGGGTCGGATTGTCCTCTGTGCGCCTGACAGGCTCTACGCGGGAGAGGTTGGAGCAAGGATGAGGCGAACACCGTCTGGCCGGGAGGTACCGACCGGTGCCGCCTTTCTATTCGTACTGTTGGCCTCTCTCGGCTTTCCGGGCCCACTCGAGGCGCAGGATCCCGCCTCCATACCCGAGCACTTCTACAAGTACGTGGGCTGCTATGAGCTCCTGATGGCTGCAGAGCCCGAATGGGCGAGCATCATAGAGCGGAGAGTCGCCCTCACGACCATCCGGCTCGCCACTGCCGAAGACGCGCACGCCCGCCAGTTCGTGGCTCGGGCTGCTCCGGGTGAAACGACATCGTGGTACCCGAAGGTATACTGGCTTCTGGCCGGCGACGTGGGCCCCCTGCGCATCGGTTGGGAGTGGCCGGCGTTCGATCGGGTGAGGGCCGTTTTCGGGGTCGAAGACTGGGATGGCGAGAGTCCTCTCCACGGAGAGCTCAGTCACTCGACGGATGTGACGGACTATGATCCGGAACCGATAGCGGTGCGGTTGGTGATCATTCAATGCGGGGACCGGGGCCCCTGGAAGGGATGACCCCTGAGGTCCTCCGCATCAGCTGGGTCACGTCTTGTAGTTCGAAGGAGGGTTCGACCGATGTTGTATTCCCGCATCCCCGTGCTCATGGTGCTGCTCGCGAGCCTGGCGTGCAACGGCTCCGAACGCGCGGAGACGGCCGACGCCGACACGGTCCCGGCCGCCGCCACGGCCGCGAACACGGTCCGGCCCGGTGAAGAGGGCGTGGTCCTGGCCGGCGCCGACACGGTCACGATGGGCGTGGTGATCATCGTGCGCGGGGCGGACGGTTCAACGCAGTACGGGGTCTTCCGCGGTCCCCCGAAGTTGGCGGAGGCCGTGACCGGCGGCACCTACGAGGTGAGGGCGGACTCGCTTCATTCGAGGGTGTACGTGCTGAGCGAGGGAGAGCGGATCGAGCCGGCGGGACGGGGGGGATGAGTGCTTCCGGCTCCGGGCCGGCGCCGGCCGATACCTGGAGCCCGAAGGGGGGCTCAAGGCTCCGACGGTGAACGCCAGAGCAAGAGATGAACGGAACCGACTCCACCAGCCGGCGCAGAACGGTGGTCACCCTGGCGCTCGTTGCCGTGCTGACCTTCCTCGCCGGCTTCCTGCAGGACACCCCATACAACTTCGTCAACTACATCCTCTTCACGCTCCTACTCGTCACCGGACTCCACGTGCTCCGCGTCGCTGCCGCGTCCGGGCAAGCGCCCACGACCAGGGCGCTTCTCATCCTCACCGGCGTCTCGGCCCCCTTGCTCTCCATCTCGTACGTCGGTTACGAGTGGTTCAGGCTGCGCGGCAATCTCGACGCCGCTTCGTCGATCGAGGGGTTCATGTATCTGCTGGCTCTGGGCTTCACGCTCGGAGCGGCCGGTAGCCTGCTTCTGCTGGCCCGACGCCCCACGCGCCTCTGATCGCGCTGTTCGGGGCCCGGACCGACCCCGCCGGGGCACCGATGACCGACCGTGCCCGGCGCGGAGCGTGACGGAGGGACGCAACTGGCCGAGGGCGACCCGCCCGTGGCTACGGAGCCTTCAGGCGGGGGCCTCCCTCACCCCCGCGGCCCGTCCCAGTCGGCGATGCCCATCGCCTCGAGCGCCGCGCGCCGGATCGGGTCGGTCGCGTCGTTGAGCGCCTGGAAGCCGAAGTCGAGGCCCGCGGTCGTGCGGATGGGCCGCTCGCCCTTGGGCATGTCGATCAGCCGTTCGAAGATCTCGACCACCAGATGCGCGTCGGTCGGGGCGTCGCCGCTCTCGAAGAGTTCGCGCACCATCGACTGGAAGCCGCCGAAGAACTCCCCGACGTGGCCGTAGGCCTCCATGGCCTGCTGCCGCGAGCCATCCACCATGTTGTCGAAGAAGCTGGTCTCGAAGGGGCCAGGCTCGACGAGCACCACGTCGATGCCGAGCGGCGCCAGTTCGTAGCGCATGGCCTCGCTGAGACCTTCGAGGCCCCACTTGCTGGCGTGATAGACGCCGAATCCGGGGAATGCGCCGCGGCCCGCCACCGAGCTCACCTGGATGATCAGGCCGTCGCCCCGGGCACGCATACCGGGCAGCACCGCGTTCGCCACGCGCGCGGTCCCCACCACGTTCAGGTCGAGCTGCGCCAGGATCTCGTCGCCGGTGAACGACTCGACCGGTCCCCCGTAGCCGCGACCGGCATTGTTGATGAGCACGTCGACAGCGTCCGTCTCCGCCACGGCCCG
Organism: Gemmatimonadota bacterium; assembly: GCA_003695865.1. Classification (GTDB taxonomy): domain Bacteria; phylum Gemmatimonadota; class Gemmatimonadetes; order Longimicrobiales; family Gaopeijiaceae; genus J028. The sequence continues at coordinate 2,537 of RFGQ01000315.1, forward strand.
CTCCACGCTCGCGTCGGACGTCACGTCCATTTCGAGCACCGTGATCGAGACGCCCTCCGACGCCGCGAGCTCGCGTAGCGCCCGGGCCACCCCCGCGTTGCGGCCCTCCGTGGCCCGCATTGTGGCATACACCCGATGCCCCCTGCGCGCCAGCGTGCCGGCCGCGTCCAGACCGAACCCGCTGCTGCAGCCGGTGATCAGGATCGTCTTCATAGCGTCTCCTCGTGGATAGTCGGTTGAAGCGGGGGTCCTGCCCTTCGGAAAAACGACGAGGGCCGCCCCGGTTGCCCGGGACGGCCCTCGTTCAGCAGGCCGCGAGGCCCGCCTGTCTAGCGGTCACGTCAGACCGTGGTGACGTTCTCGGCCGAGGGGCCCTTGGCCCCCTCTACGACGTCGAACTCCACCTGCGCGCCCTCGGCGAGGCTGCGGAAGCCGTCGGTCTGGATCGCCGAGTGATGGACGAAGCAGTCCTTGCTGCCGTCCTCAGGCGTGATGAAGCCGAAGCCCTTCTGATCGTTGAACCACTTTACCGTTCCCTTGGTACGCATCGATGCGCTCCTTGGTTGTTGCGAGTCGGAGCCACGATGACCGTACAAACCGACTTGCTCACTGTGCGCGGAGCCTCCGCGCGGGGTGTGGCCCTTCTGGCCACAAAACAAAAAGAGCGGCGGATCTCCAAGAACGAGATCCCCGCCCCAGATATTGAAAGCGGCGCGTTGTCTCTGCGCCGACGCATGATGGTAGCGGAAGGGAGCGCCGGCGTCAACCTGCACCCGGGAGGGTACCGAACACATGGCGTACCGCGTACGGTGCGCCTAGCATGGTGGGGCGAGGTTCATCGAGTCGAGGCTAGCCGCCCGGGCCATGGATCATCGGCGCAATAGAGAGATGGACGAAGCATGAGCGACGAAGCTCCAATCGCCGTCGAGTTCGAATTCACGCCCGAGGACTGGCGGGAAGCCAACCTAGCTCACATCACACGCTCTCCGCTCCAGCTGGCCGCCGCTCGCCGGGCCCGACGCTGGATCGTCGGCATGTTTTCGGTGGGCGCGCTCGCGTTCACCTTGATCGATGGCCTCGCCGTCGGGCTTTCCTGGCTCGTAGCGGGTGGCGTCCTCACGGCGTTGGGGCCACTGCTGCACCGCGTCAGCGTCAGGCAGGCCCTCAGAAGGATGGCGAGGGCCGGCGTCGCAAACGGCACGTTCGGGCCCCACCGCGTCGAGGTGCGCCCGGAGGGTCTGGCGGATGTCACGCCCGACTACGAATGGCTCGTCCGGTGGCATGCCATCGAGAGCGTCCAGGAACATCACGGCACGTTCTTCGTCTACACCGGTGCCAATTCGTTCATGCCGATCCCGGGAAGCGCCTTCCGCGACGCGGAGACGCTTCGCGGCTTCTCGCAGAGCTTCTATGAGCGGTTGGCAACGGCGCGCGAGGCGGGCCGGCCCCGCTTCGGACCGCCCCCCGTCACGGAGTGACCCTCACCCCCCGCCGGCCTCCCGCCCATCCACCGCGTCGACCCTACGGATCAGCCCCTCGAACAGCGACACCCAGTCGACGTCACCGTCCGAGCCTCCGGTTCGCACGATGACGAGCCCGCGGTCGGGCACCACGTAGACGAACTGCCCGAAGCGCCCCTCGGCGTAATAGCGGGTGGCTTCGCCTTCGGTCGGCCGCAGCCACCAGAAATAGCCGTAGTTCGGGGACCGCCCCGCCGTGGTGTCGGGCCGCGTCGAAGCCCGCACCCACTCTTCCGAGACGATGCGCGCACCGTCCCAGTCGCCGCCTCGAGCGTAGAGGCGGCCGAGCTTCGCGAGGTCGATCGCCGTCGCGTTGAAGCCGCTTTCCATCTTCTCGAACCCGCGCTTCTCGCTGTCCAGGCTCCACGACGCGTCGGTGAGCGCCCCGATACGGCTCCATACGCCCTCCGCCAGCGTCTCACTCAACGACCGACCCGTGGCCCGCTCCAGCGCCAACCCGAGGACGATCGGGCTGTAGAAGTTGTACTGGAACCGCGTGCCGGGGGGCTCCGCCAGGTCACGCGCTACGGCCACCGAGCGGAGGTTGGGGTCGTAGTAGGCCGTGGCTTCGTCACCCCACGGCCACTTGCTTCGCTTGAAGCGGATCCCCGACGTCATCGTGAGCAGGTGGCCCAGGGTGAGGGAGTCGAAGCCGGGATCCCTGCGGCGCAGCTCGGGCACAAGACGCGTGATCGGTTCATCGACGCTCAGCAGCCCCTGATCCCTCGCCAGCCCCACGGCCAGCGACACCAGCGACTTCGAGATCGAGAAGGTCGTCTCCACCGATCCGCGAGTCCTTCCCGCGAAGTAGCGCTCGAAGATCAACGTGTCACGCCGCACCACGAGGAACGCGTAGGTGCCCCGGTCCCGCAGGAAGGTCTCGAAGTCCACACGCTCCGTCGTGCCCTCGCTCGCGATCCCGACGGGGGCGAACACGGTGTCGTAGCGGCCTGGGGTGGCTGCGTGGAATTCGAAAGGAGGGGCCTCACCACGGGGGATCGCGCGCAGCGGAAAGCGGCGGATGTCGCCCATGTCGGCGTCGCGCCACCTCAGCGCGCGCCCGGTCCGTGTACCGCACCCCGCGACGAGGATCGCAGCTGCGAGCACCGCACTCAGAAGGACCCGCACTCGGTCATCCTCCCTCCGCCACCCGTGGGTCCGGCACCGGGTCGTGGGCCGGGTCGAACCCGGCCAGAAGCATCGCGATCACCGTCTCGCGGCACGTGGCCTCGTCGAGCTCCGCGGTGTCGGGCCTCACGTGGCGGTGCATGGCGAAGAAGGTGATCGTCTCGGACGCGACACGTACGGCGGTCGCCGCATCCGGATACCTGCGGAAGACACCCTCGTCCATGCGCCGCTCGACCAGGCGGGTCGCGGTTTCGAAGACCCGCCGGCGGAACTCCCTGTAGAACAGCAGGTGCAACTCGGGCCAGTCGCGTGCGCAGCGCTCGATGAGCTCCAGTGCCTGCCAGTAGCGCGCCTGCCAACCCCAGATTTCGCGCAACACCAGCTCGAACTCGGCCCGCGCGTCCGCCGGCGGGGCCGGTGCGCGGGCGGCTGCCTCGAGACAGGGAAAACGCGCGATCTCGTTGAAGCGCCCCCACACCCACTCGATCAGGTCACTCGCCGGCACACCCCGGAAGGGAAGCTCCCCGGTGGAGGGACCGGGATCACCCAAGGCTCTGCGCAGGACGAGTTGGAAGAGGGATTCCTTCCCCTCGGCGTAGAGATAGATCGTCCCCGCCGACAGACCGGCCCGGCGGGCGATCTCGTCCAGACGCGTGCCCCGGTACCCCGTTTCGATGAACGCTTCGGCCGCCGCGTCGAGGATGCGCTGCAGCTTGGTATCGGACTTCGTGCGAGCCATAGCGGGATAATAAATGAACGATTCATTTTGAGCAATGGAGGCGTGCGTACGTCCCGAGGGGGCGCCCCACGTCCCTCCTACTTCCAGTCCAGATACGTCATCTGGGTGATGCCGGGCACGAGGCGCCCAAGTTCCCGGCCTTCGGCGGTCATGAGGTGCACCGCCGTGTGTCCGCTGCTCTTCAGGTAGGCGATGTAGCGGCCCTCCGGCCCGTAGACCGGTAGCCAGTTGACCCATCCATCGGTGTAGAGCAGGTCCTCGCCCGACCCGTCGAGCCGCGCGCGCACGATGTTCCACGGCACGAGCGCCGACTCGGGGTCCGTGGCGAAGTCGGTGCCCCTTGTGAAGCGCTCGAAGACGGTGAAGGTGCCGTTGCCGACCGGATCGTGATCCGACACGCCGGAACGGCGCGTCAACTGCACCACCCCGGTGCCGTCCTCGTTCATGACCGCGATCTGCACCTGCGGCTTGGCCTGGAAGCGGTCGGTCTTGAAGACGATCCGGCCGTCGGGCAGGTACTCGGGATCGTTGTCGTCGACGCCGGCCGGGGTGAGGTCGGCGATCTCGGTACCGTCGGTGTTCATGACGACGATCGACGCAGCCCCGGGGTCGCGGAACGAAGCGTAGGCGATGCGCTGGTCGTCCGGGGACCAGGCCGGGTGCCCGTCGAGGATCGTGTTCGACGTGAGCCGGCGCAGATCGGTGCCGTCGACCGCGATGGTATAGATCTCGTACTCGGTGAACGCGTCCCGATCGGGCGCGCCGTGGAAGGCTACGCGTGTGCGGTCGTGCGAGAGCGAGACATTGTCTTTGAAGAGGTCGGGAAGCCGGGTGACCCGCCGCACCACGCCGGTGGCCGGATCGAACGTGTAGACCTCGCCGTTGGGCTCCTCGTGTCGACTCACGAAGGCGATCAGCCCACCCACGTCGCTCGGGAACGGGGTGCGGTCCACCGCGCCCACCGCACTCAGCGGCAGCCTGGGCCACGACGACGCATCGTCCGCGCCTCCGAACGCGGCGCCCGAGTTACCGGTACCCTGGGCGAGCTGCACGTGATCGAAGAGGACGATCTGGTAGCGGGACGACGCCGTGAGGGTGCCGTCCTGGCCGCGCGCGTCGGCCTGCATGGGCAGCAGGAACTCGGCCCGGTAGCGCGCCGCGGCCGCGTCCCACAGCAGACGCCCGAAGCCGTCGCCGATCTCGTCGCTCGTGTCGGGCCGGTGCTGATCGACGTACTGCACGCCGGGCCCCGCCGCGATCACGATGCGCTCGTCCTCACCGTCCCTGAACACGCCGTCCCCGTCGGCGTCGAAGCGGAGCTGCACGCCGTCGAAGTCGAGCGGCCCCGAGGTGACGTCGAAGGCCGCGTTGTGCGTCGGGTCGTCCCACTCGAGCGCCACGTAGAGGTCGCGGTCGTCGTTGAGCAGGCCGAATCGCAGGGTGGTGGCCCGTCCCGACCCACCGCCGAAGGGGATCATCTCGACACCGACCGCGGTCACGCTGTCGAACACACCGAAGTCGACCACCCCGTCGATGGGAAAGCGCTCGGCCAGCGCCGTGATCGACGG
>RFGQ01000316.1 GCA_003695865.1 Gemmatimonadota bacterium
CCCGAGCTCACGATCGCGTCGGTGAGGCCCTATCGGAGGGGTTACCTCGTCCGCTTCGAGGGCGTCGAGACGCGCACCCAGGCCGAGGCGCTCCACGGCCGCTACGTACTGCAGTCGGTCGACGCGCTGCCCGGGAGGGGCGAGGACGAGCTCTTCTACCACGAACTGCTCGGGATGCGCGTCGAGACGTCCGGCGGTGAGGAGGTGGGCGAGATCGTCGAGGTCTACGAACTTCGCCCTGCCGACATGCTCGAGGTGCGCCGCCCGCAGGGGGGCACAGCGCTGATCCCCTTCCTCGACGCCTACGTGGTCGAGATCGATGTCGGCGCCCGGCGTATGGTGCTGGACCCGCCCGAGGGACTGCTCGACCTTTGACTCGCGGGGCGGCGCCCGGCCGCCCGACCGCCCGACCGGGAGGCGCCGTGCGTATCAACATCGTGACCATCTTCCCGTCGTTCTTCGAGACGCCGCTGGCCACGAGCATCCCGGGCCGCGCGCGCGAGGCCGGTCTGGTGGAGTACCGCGTGGTGGACCTGCGCGACTACACGCACGACCGCCACCGCACGGTCGACGACGAACCCTACGGCGGCGGCGCGGGCATGGTCATGAAGCCCGAACCGTTCTTCGAGGCCGTCGACGACCTGCGGCCCGAAGGGCCGATCGTGCTGCTCTCGGCGCGCGGCAGGGTCTTCGAGCACGCCGACGCGGTGCGCTTCGCCGTGCAGCCCGAGCTCACGTTGCTGTGCGGGCACTACAAGGACGTGGACCAGCGCGTGGCCGATCACCTGGCCACCGAAGAGATCTCGCTGGGCCGCTTCGTCCTGTCGGGGGGCGAGATTCCGGCGTTGGCGATCACGGACGCGGTCGTGCGCCTGCTTCCGGGCGCGATCGGCGATCACGACTCGGCCGCCAGCGACTCGTTCTACGACGGGCCGGGCGTCTCGGCGCCCTCCTACACGCGTCCCCCCGAGTACCGCGGTTTTCGAGTGCCCGAGGTGCTGCGCTCGGGTGACCACCGGGCGATCGAAGCATGGCGGGCCGAGCAGGCCGAGCGCCTGTCGCGGCGGCTGCGGGGCGAGGGCGCAGCGGGCGACGAAGACTGAGACCGCCCCTTCACCCCCACCGTTCCGTGCTGTATCTTATCGG
>RFGQ01000317.1 GCA_003695865.1 Gemmatimonadota bacterium
CCATCATCATGATGGTCTCCGTGATCACGTCGCCCGGGCTCAGGAGCGAGGCGAGGGCCGTGATGGCCACGATCGCGTGCCGGCGCTTGCGACGGAGGAAGCCGGGCGTCACCAGGCCGAGCGCGGTGAGGATCATCACCACCACCGGCAGCTCGAAGATCACCCCGAAGGCCACCAACAGCTTCGTCACGAAGCCCAGGTAGGGGCCCGCCGTGAGCATGGGGTCCCAGTATTCCGGGGCGAAGAACAACAGGAACTCGAGCGTGGCGGGCAATGCCAGCCGGTAGGCACTGAATACCCCGGCCGCGAACAGAAACACCCCGAAGTACAGGCTGGGCACGATCACCCGCTTCTCACGCGGCTCCAGAGCGGGCGCCAGGAAGGCCCAGACCTGGTAGATGATCACCGGAGAGGCGAGGATCAGCCCCGTCAGCACACCCGTCTTGAGCACCAGGAAGAACGGGTCGGTCGGCGATAGGAACTTGAGCTTCTCGGGCTCCCCGGCCGCCTCGGTGAGCACGCGGTTCACCGGCTCGATGAGGATCTCGAGCACCCCGAACTTGAGCACCAGTACGAAGCCGACCGCCGCACCCACGAGGGCCGCCACCACGGCCTTGAGAATGCGCCAGCGCAGCTCCTCGAGGTGGTCGAGGAACGGCATTTCGCCTCTCGGGTTGGGCAGGATCGTGCGGCTCACGAGTGCTTGTCGGGTGTCGTTCGGCTCGAAGGGCTCCGGGCTCCGGCGCCCTGTCTCAGAGCGGGAGTTCCTCCTGGTTGCGGGCCATGCGGGCCCGCTGCTCCCGATCGGCGAGCCGCTCGACCACGTCCTGGAACTCGCCGATGTCCTGGAAGTTCCGGTACACCGACGCGAAGCGCACGTAGGCCACCCGGTCGAGCGGCTCCAGCCCCGCCATGACCATCTCGCCGATCGTGGAGGAGTGCACCTCCACCCCCGCACGGCGAGAGAGTTCCGCCTCGATGTGGTCGACGAGGGCCTCGATCTGCGAGGGGGCGACCGGACGCTTGGCGCACGCGATCTCGACGCTGCGCAGCAGCTTGCCGCGGTCGAACTCCTCGGCGCTGCCGTCGGCCTTGATCACCTGGAGCGGCCGCTCCTCGACCCGTTCGTAGGTGGTGAAGCGGTGGCCGCACACGGCGCACTCGCGGCGTCGGCGCACGGCGCGCCCCCCGGCGCTCTCCCGCGTGTCGACCACGCGGTTCTCGGGAGCGTCACACTGCGGGCAGCGCATGCTCGCCGCGCCTCGCTACCGGACGCCGGGCCGCGGGCTCAGCGGCCCCCGCCCCCCAGCTTGCGGAGCTCCTCCTCCGCCAGCGTGGCGACGGAGCTCTCGGGGTAGGAAACGATCACCCGCTGGAAGTACTCGCGGGCGCGGTCCTTCTCGTCGAGGAGCACGTAGAGCAGGCCCACCCGGTAGTAGGCCTGCGGCACCTGGTCGGAGTCGGGATAGCGCTCCTGGACGAGCAGGAACTGCTGCACCGCTTCCTCGAGCCGCCCTTCCTGCTCGAGCACGTCGCCGAGCATGTAAAGCCCCCGGGGGGCGAGCCGGTGGTCGGGGAACATCTCGACGAAGCGCTGGAAGGCGAGCCGGGCGGTGCTGAGCTGGCCCCGCTGGAAGGCCTCGACCGCGGCGCCCCAGGCCTCGTCGGCCGCGTCCGCGCCCGCGGGACGGCGGCCGCTGTCGCCCACGATGGGCTCGAGATCGCGGGGCCGATCGGTGGGCACCACCGGTCGCTCGCCCACGCTCTCCAACCGGTCCATGCGCCGCTGGACGTCTGCAACCGAGCGCTGGATCTGCTGCGTGAGCTGCGTCAGCACGGTCAGGTCGTCGCGGATGCGCCGCAGCTCGCGCGCCAACCCGCCCCGCGTATCCACATCGCGGCCCGCCTCGACTTCGAGCGAGTCCTGCAACGCGCGCATCTCGGCGACCAGGGCGAACAGCACCGAGTCCTGGCGCGCGGCTTCGGCACGCACGACGTCCTGCAGGTCACGCAGGTCGCGCTTGGTCGCGCAGCCCGACGCCGCGAGCATGCCCAGCACGGCCACCCACGCGAAGACCCCCCTCCCCAACCGGCCCAGGGGCGCGCAGGCCCGCGAGCCGGAAGGGAGGGGGGTCCGGTGCGTCACGTGGGCAGGGACGGGCTTACGGACGGTCCCTGTCGTTCTCACCGACCCCGATCTCCCCCGCCGTGATGTGGAACTCCACGCGCCGGTTCTGCGCCCACGCCTCCTCGTCGCTGCGGTTCACCAGTGGCCGCTCCTCGCCGAACGACTGCGTGGTGAAGCGGCTCGCGTCGAGCCCGAAGCCCACGAAGAACTCCTTGACCGCCTCGGCGCGGCGAGCGCCCAGTGCAAGGTTGTACTCGGTCGACCCCCGCTCGTCGGCGTGCCCGTCGAGCCGCAGCCGGATGGAGGGGTTGGCGCGCAGGATGTCGACCTTCGCACGCAGCTTGCGCTCCTCCGACGGCTTGATCGCCGACTCGTCGAAGTCGAAGAACACCATCTCGGTGAGCGTCTCGCGGGCCTCGCGGATGCGGCGCTGGCGCTCGGCCTCGCGGCGGCGCGCCTCTTCTTCGGCCCTGCGGATGCTGTCCTGGCGCTCGCGCTCGCGCCGGATGGAATCGGCCCGGCGCTGCGCGGCGATCTCTTCGGGAGTCGGACCGGTCGGCGCCGGCGGCGGCGGCGGCGGCTCCTTCTTGCAGGCGGCGAGCAGCAAGCTGGCGGCCATGGCTGGAACGATCAGGCTCCGAATAGTCATTCCGACTCCTGTGCTCTCACTTGTGACGTGGACGGCCGTGCGGAACGCCGACGCGACTCCGCACCCGGGTGCTTACACCAAATGTTCCGGCCCCCTCCGGGACCGGAACGCCCCAATGCATATACCTCAAAACCCGCCTTCGCGCAACGTCTCCCGGGGTTCGGGCCGGAGCGGCGGGGACCAGTCGGGCACGCGCACGTCGACCCCTCTCAGAAGCATGCGGATCTCCCCGGTGGCGGAGTCGACGATCATGAGGCCGGTGCCCCAATCACGGCGTCCGATGAAGACCAGATGCCGGCCGTCGGGCGCCCAACTCGGATCCTCGTTGTTGCCCTCCCAGGTAAGCTGGGTCAGGCGGCGTAGACGGCCCACCTCGCCCGACACGTCGCCGACCAGGATCTGATAGCGGCCGAAGCGGCCGGTGCGTCCGTGGAAGGCGAGCAGATCGCCCCGCGGCGACCAGTCGGGCGAGGTGTAGTAGCCGCGGTGCCCGGCGAGGTAGGGGGAAACCAGGTCGGGCTCGCCTCCGCGCGCCGGCATGACGAAGATCTGCGGAGTGGCCGTGCCCAGCCGCGAGGAATTGAACGCCATCCAGCGTCCGTCGGGCGAAAACGTGGGCGACAGGTCCTCCCAGTTGCCCCCGGTGACGTGCTGCAGGCAGCAGTCCCGCGCCAGATCGTACGTGAAGATCCCGGTGCGGCCGCTGCCCCGCACCGAGAAGGCCAGCCTCCGTCCGTCGGGCGTGTAGACGGGTGTGCCGAGCTGGCCCGCCCGGTTCGGCCGGATCTCACGCTCCTCGCCGCTGCGCAGGTCGATCTCGAAGATGCCCCAGCGGCCCTCTTCGATGGAGGGCCGGAACGAGGTGTAGACGAGCCGGGTGCCGTCGGGCGACCAGTCCGGACCCAGCGAGATGGTGTTGTGCCGGGTCAGGCGGCGCAGGTTCTCCCCGTCGGAGTCGATCACGAACAGGTCCTGCGTCTGCCCGTCGAGCGAGCGCCGGGAAAAGGCGATGCGCGTCGCGGCGATGCCCGGGTCTCCGGTGACCGACTCGACCACGTCGTCCGAGGCCACGTGCACCGACATACGGAAATCCGGATGGTCTTCGGAGAGGAGTGGATAGCGGCGCTGCTCGTGGATCTCTCCGAAGACCACGTCGTGGAGTTGCAGGACCAGGCGCACCCTGTCGCCGTCGGGCTCGAGACGGCCCGTCACCAGCCAGACCGCGCCCAGCTGATCCCAGAGCTGGTAGTCCACCGTGCCGGCGAGCGCCTGCGGAAGCGAGTCGAGGATCTCGAAGCGGTCGCTGTAGCGCAGGTCCCGCGCCACGATCGCGCCGACGCGCTCGGCCAGGTCTTCCAGGCCCGGCTCGGCCTGGAAGGGCATCACCGCCAGCGCCGGACGCGACTCGGTCTCGTAAACCAGGCCCAGCGTCACGCCCGGGATCGAATCGCGCTCTTCCTGTGCCGCGGTCCGCAGTGGGAACGCGCCCGCGCACACCCCGAGCGCCACGAGAACGAGCCCTGCAGGGGCCGACCCGAAGGGCCTGCCGCCACGGCGCGCCGTGGTCTCGATCACCGCTCTCCTCCTCCTCAACCGTCACCCCCCCGCCGCCTGGGCTCGAACTTGAAGCGAATCTCGAAACGGTCGAACGGAAGCTCGGCGGGGAGCGGCCCCAGCCGGCCGTTCTGACCGGCACACTCCGCGGCGCCCGCCGCGGCGATGTCGAAACGGAAGTTTCCGGAACTCTCGATGATGTCCACGTCGCTCACGGTGCCGTCCCGGTTGATCACGAAGTAGATCTCCGCCCTCAGGTCCGGGGAGCCGGTCCAGCGGAAGCAGCGGTCGATCTGCCGGATGATGTTGCGGTAGTAGTCGGGAAAGTCCCGCCGCAGGCCTTCCAGCCGCACGTTCAGGTCTTCGCC
>RFGQ01000318.1 GCA_003695865.1 Gemmatimonadota bacterium
ATGAAGACCTCTGCGGGATGGGCGTTGAACCACAGGAAGCCGAGGCAGGCCCCGGCGAGCGCGAGCGCGAAGATCGACAGCTCTCCGGCGCCCGGCAGGTAGAACAGCCCCAGGTACGACGAACTGTCGACGCGCCCGAGCAGGTAGGCGAAGATCGCGAACGTGGCCGCGGCGATCGCCGACAGACCCGCTGCCAGGCCGTCGAGCCCGTCGGTCAGGTTCACGGCGTTCGAGCTGCCCGAGAGGACGAGCGCCACGAACACCACGTAGGCCGGCGGCCAGATCCACAGGGACCAGTCCGAGAAGAACGGCAGCATGGTACGCGACGCGCCCACGGCCGAGATGGGCCGGAGCACGAGCAGCAAGCCGAGCGCCAGCCCAAGCGTGCCCAGGCCGATCATCTTGTAGCGGGCCACCAGGCCCTCGGAGCGGCCGCGCACGACCTTGAGGTAGTCGTCCATGAAGCCGATGAGGCCGGCCCAGACGAGCGCGGCGAGCGTGAGCATGGTGTACCAGTTGGTCAGCTCCGCCCACAGCAGGGTCGAGACGGTGGCGGCCATCAGGATCAGCACGCCGCCCATGGTCGGCGTGCCGGCCTTCACCTGATGGGTCTCGGGTCCCTCCTCACGAACCACCTGCCCCACGCGGAGGCGGCGCAGCCAGCGGATGGTCGCCGGACCGAGGAAGAACGCGAGCACCAGGGACGTGACCAGCGCCCCCGCCGCCCGAAAGGTGATGAACCGGAAGAGGTTGAAGACGATGTGCACGTCGGCCAGGCCGGGCAGCAGGTGGTAGAGCATCAGCCCTCCCCACCCGCCGCGGCGTGCGCCGCGCCGAAGTCCGCTTCGAAGCGTGGCAGCAGCCGCTCCAGGGCCACCCCCCGCGAAGCCTTGAGCAGCACGGCCTCGTCGCCCGCGAGCGTCGGGGCGAGCACGTCGTAGGCCTCGTCGGGCGTGGCGCGCACCAGCAGGCGCGGCGGATCGCCGGCCAGCGCCTCGTCGACCGCGGCCTCGTCGGCCATGGCCTCGGCGGCCCGGGCGAAGTCGCCCGTGGCCACCACCCGTTCCAGGCGCGTGTCGAGCGCGTAGTGGAGCACGTCCTGGTGGAGCGGAGCGCTGCGGTCGCCCAGCTCGAGCATCGAGCCCAGGAAGGCGACGCGGGCCCGCGCCTCCAGGTCGGCCAGGGTGTCGAGCGCGGCCCGTACGCTCTGCGGGTTGGCGTTGTAGCAGTCGACCAGCAGGGTGAGTCCGCCCACACGGCGCAGCTCGCCGCGCAGGGCGCCCGGCCGCACGTCGCCCA
>RFGQ01000319.1 GCA_003695865.1 Gemmatimonadota bacterium
CCACCGGGCAGCGCCGGCGCCCACGGCTCGCCGGCCCGCAGCAGCCACAGACGATCGCCCGGACCGGCGGTGCGCACGGTCGTGCGGGCGGCGGCCCGCAGCCGGTCGAGGACGCGCCGCTCGCCTTCCACGCGGCCCGAACTGGCCGAGTTGTCGAGCACGATCACCACGGCGGTGGGTTCGTGGGCGCGGCCTCCGCCCGCCACGAACGGACGGGCCGCCGCGGCGCCGAGAAGCAGCACGGCGCTGACGCGCAGGAGGAGGAGCAGCCACTGGGTGAGGCGGATCGAGCGGGCGTGCTCCTCTTCGGTGCGCAGCAGGTAGCGCAGCGCGGGGAAGGCGACGCGGCGGCGGTCGTGACGATGCAGCAGGTGCAGCAGGATCGGCACGGCCGCGAGCGCGCCCACGGCCAGCATCCACGGGTTCAGAAAGCCCATCTCAGCCCAGTCGCTCGCGCTTCCTCAGGTAGGCCCTGAGCCCGTGACTCAGCGGCCGCGAGGTGTCGAGCAGCGCGTAGTCGATGCCCTGGGGCCGCAGGCTGCGCTCCCATTCGCGCAGCGCGCCGGCCACGGCCTGCCGGTAGGCGGCCCGCATGTCGGCCACCCGCACGTCGAGCTCGGCGCCCGTTTCAGGGTCGAAGAAGCGCGCGTCGCCCGTGGCCGGCAGCTCGCGCTCGCCGGGGTCGAGCACGTGCAGCACGAGCACCTCGTGACCGCGGTGGCGCAGGTAGCGTAGCGCGGTGCGCGTCTCGTCGGGCTCGACGAGCAGGTCGGAGAGCAGCACGACCAGGCCGCGCCGGCGCAGGCGCGAGGCGATCTCGCGCAGCGCGGGCCTCGGGGCCGTCTCGCCGGCGGCCTGGAGGGGCTCGAGTGTGCGCACGACCTCGTTGAAGTGGCGTCGGCCGCCGCGCGGGTGCAGTCGCTCGACGACGCGGTCGTGGAACGCGACCAGCCCCACGCCGTCGCCCTGCCGGAGCAGGATGAGCGCGAGGCTCGCGGCCAGGTGCTTGGCGTACCAGAGCTTGGTGGGCAGCGCGTCGGGGCGTGACGACCAGCCCATGGACGCGCTCACATCGAGCAGCAGGTAGGCCCGCAGGTTGGTCTCTTCCTCGAACTGCTTCACGTAGTAGCGGTCCGAGCGCGCCCACATGCGCCAGTCCAGGTAGCGCAGGTCGTCGCCCGGCTGATAGGCGCGCAGCTCGGCGAACTCGGCGGAGAAGCCGCGGTGGGGCGAGCGGTGCAGACCCATGATGAAGCCCTCGACCACCTGCCGCGCCACCAGCTCCATACCGCCCAGCGCCGCCAGCTCGGCGGGCTCCATCAGGTCGGGGCGGCGGCGGGCCGCCCGTGTAGGTCTCGCGTCGCTCATCAGGCCTGAAAACTGCGAGCCCGGCCGGGCCGGGCCAAGCCCCCGGGCCCGGGGCCCGGAACGTGTCCACCGTGGGGGGCGGCACGTCCCCTGCGGAGGACGCCCCCGCGGGACGCGCCCCCCCGGAGGCGGCGGGGGCCGCGGCCCCGGCGCCGGGCGCCGACGGTGCTGGGAATCGGCCGTGAGGCGCGAGGCGCGGTGGGTGTCGGCGGGCGCCCGTAGGCGCGCGGCGCCGCGCGCCCTCGG
>RFGQ01000320.1 GCA_003695865.1 Gemmatimonadota bacterium
CCCTGGCTCCACGAACTGCCCGATCCGCTGTCGAAGATCACCTGGCACTCGTGGGTCGAGGTGCACCCGCGTACGGCCGAGCGCCTGGGCCTGGAGGAGGGCGACATCGTCGCAGTCTCCTCGCCGCACGGCTCGCTCGAGGTGCCGGTGTGGACCTATCCGGGAATCCGCGAAGATACGGTGGCGATCGCGATGGGGGGCGGCCACACGGCGGCCGGTCGCTTCGCGGACGGCAAGGGCGTGAACCCGCTGGCGCTGCTGCCCGCCGAGGCCGAGGCGCCCTCGGGCGGTCTGGTGACCATGGCCACCCGGGTCACGCTGACGCCCACGGGGCGCAAGCGGCGCCTGGCGAGCATCTCGGGCTCCGAGGACCAGGACGACCGGAACATCACGCCGGCCGTGGCGCTCGCCGCGCTCGGACACGGCGAGGGTGCCGGTGGCGGTGATGAGCACGCCGCCGAGGGCGAGCACGGCGGCCACAAGCGGCGCGAGCTGCAGGCCGTCGGGGGGTTCGTTCCCGTCGAGACCGAGGGCCGGCCCGAAGACTTCCCGCTCGAAGGGGCGCGCCACGGGCCCTATGCCGACCCCGAGAACACGCCGCGCTGGTCGATGGCGATCGACCTGGACCGCTGCACGGGCTGCTCGGCGTGCATCACTGCCTGCCAGGCCGAGAACAACGTGGCCTGGGTTGGGGAGCAACAGGTGCAGATGGGGCGCGACATGCAGTGGATCCGCATCGAGCGCTACTACGAGACGCTCGACGCGTCCCACGCGGGGCCGGTGGACGTGCGCCGCATGATGATGATCTGCCAGCACTGCGGGAACGCGCCCTGCGAGCCCGTATGCCCGGTCTACGCGACCTACCACACGCCCGAGGGTGTCAACGCTCAGATCTACAACCGGTGCGTCGGCACGCGGTACTGCCTCAACAACTGCCCCTACAAGGTGCGCGTGTACAACTGGTACACCTACACCGACGAGGCTCCGATCTTCGAGGGCCTGGGGCACGCGCCCGAGCCGCTCAACTGGCAGTTCAACCCCGACGTGACGGTGCGGACGAACGGCATCATGGAGAAGTGCTCGTTCTGCCTGCACCGCATCCGCGACGCCCAGCACCGCGCTGCGGTGGAGGGCCGCGAGGTGGGCGACGGGGACGTGCTGCCGGCATGCGCGCAGAGCTGCCCGACCGAAGCCATCGTCTTCGGCAACATCCGCGACCACGATTCGCGCGTGGCGCACGCGGCGCAGAGCGAGCGGGCCTACCGGGTGCTCGATGAGATCATCAACACCCAGCCCGCCGTGAGCTATCTGAAGAAGGTCACGTTCCACGAAGTGGAGTCCGGAGAGCACTGATGGCGACAGCCACCGACACTCCGCGGGGCGCCCTGACCCACCCCGACGTAGCGCACTACAGCGACGTCAACCGCGACGTCCTGAAGGCCCTCAGCCGGCCGGGCAAGGGCTGGTGGGCGCTCTTCGCGCTGGCGGCGGCCGGTGTGGGGTTGTTCTTCGCGTCCTGGGCGTTCCAGATCGTCAACGGCATCGGCGTGAGCGGCCTGACCAGCCCGGTGGGCTGGGGGGTCTACATCACGACGTTCGTCTTCTGGGTCGGTATCGCCCACTCGGGCACGCTGATCTCGGCGATCCTCTTCCTGTTCCGTGCGCCCTGGCGGCAGTCGATCTACCGCGCCGCCGAGGCCATGACGGTGTTCGCCGTGATGACGGCCGGGCTCTTCCCGCTCATCCACGTGGGGCGGGTCTGGCACGCGTACTGGCTCATCCCCTACCCGAACTCCCGCTTCCTGTGGCCGAACTTCCGCTCGCCGCTGGTCTGGGACGTGTTCGCCGTGACGACTTACTTCACGGTCTCGGCGGTGTTCTTCTACCTGGGGACGATCCCGGATCTGGCCGCGGCTCGTGACGCGGCGACGGGGCTGCGCAAGAAGCTCTACAAGATCATCTCGCTGGGCTGGCGCGGCACCGACCGCGAGTGGCACCACTTCGGCAAGGCCTACATCTTCCTGGCCGCGCTCGCGACGCCGCTGGTGCTCTCGGTGCACTCGGTCGTGTCGTGGGACTTCGCGGTCGGCATCGTGCCCGGCTGGCACGCCACGATCTTCGCTCCCTACTTCGTGGCCGGCGCCATCTTCTCGGGCGTGGCCATGGTCATCACCCTCGCGGTGCCGCTGCGAAAGGTCTTCAAGCTCGAGGCCTACCTGACGGTCAAGCACTTCGACGCGATGGCCAAACTCTGCCTGCTCACGTCGCTGATCGTGCTCTACGCCTATCTGTCGGAGTTCTTCATGGCGTGGTACAGCGGCGAGCCGCCGGAGCGGGGCATGTTCTGGAACCGCCTCTTCGGGCCGTACTGGTGGGCCACATGGATCATGCTGACGTGCAACGGTCTGGTGCCGATCATGTTGTGGTTCAAGCGCGTGCGGCACTCGATCCCGGCGCTGTTCACCATCTCGCTGTTCATCAACATCGGGATGTGGTTCGAGCGCTACGTGATCATCGTCACGTCGCTCTCCCACGAGTACGAGCC
>RFGQ01000321.1 GCA_003695865.1 Gemmatimonadota bacterium
ATGCCAACCCCGAGCGGCCCGACTTCATCCGCAGTCCGCACAGCCACGTGTACCACACGGCCGACGGCTTTCGCGAGGCTCTGGGGACGCGCGGGTTCGACGTGCGGGTCGAGGGTGCGTACCCGGTGGCTGCCTCGGGTGGCTCGGGCATCGTGTCTCTGGCTCGACGCGGGCTCGAGGCTGTGGGGCTCGTGCCGCGCTCGCTGCGGGCTCGGGCGCTGTTGAAGCGGATCCTTTACGGGCGGCTCCCCGAGGTCCCCCCTGAACTCGAGGCGCTCGAGGGCGCCGGTCCATCGCGCGATGTCCTCGAGCCGGGGCCCGCGAGGGGGCATAAGGTGCTCTATGTGACGGCGACACGCGGCTCGTCGGCCGCCGGACCGTGAGGGGGCACGACGAGCTCCGCCGGCGCCCGGCGGCGGCAAGCGTGCGGGCTCCCGCCGCGGAGGCGACGCGGTGAAGCCCGACTCCCTGAGGGCCTCGACGGCACGCGGGCTCGCGTGGATGGCCGCGGGCAGTGGCGTGCAGGCCTTCGCGCAGCTCCTGGTCGTCGCGGTGCTGGCCCGCCTGGTCACGCCCGAGGAGTTCGGCGTCGTGGGGCTCGCGCTGCTCGTGGTGGCGTTCGGAACGCTTCTGCCGCAGGTGGGCGTGGGCCAGGCGCTGGTGCAGTGTGCGGATCTCGACGAGACGCATGTACGCACGGGTCTGACCATGGCCCTCACGATCGGGCTCGTCGGCGCCGGACTGGCCCTGGCGCTGGCTCGGCCCATCGCGGGCTTCTTTCGCGTCGAGGCCTGGGCCGGTCTGCTGGGAGTGATGGGGCTCCTTCTACCCGTCGCGGCCGCGGGCACGGTTTCCGAGGCGCTGCTGCAGCGCGCCATGCGCTTCCGTGCGCTTGCCCTGGTGAACGTGGCCGCCTACGGCCTGGGGTTCGGGATCGTGGGCGTGGTGCTCGCCCTGCGGGGGCTTGGCCCGTGGGCGCTCGTCGGGGGGCACTTCGCGCAGGCGCTGCTGCGGACGGTGCTGGCCTATGCCCTGGTGCGCCACCCCGCGCGGCCGCTGTTCGATCCCGTCGCCGCACGCGCGCTCACCCGCTTCGGCCTGGGGATCTCGATCGCCGGCGTCAACAACCAGGTGGCCCGAAAGGCCGACGCCTTCGTCGTGGGGCGATGGTTGGGGGCGGACGCGCTGGGCCTGTATGAGCGGGCCTACCAGTTCGTGGTCATGCCGCTCGCGCTGCTGGGCCAGGTGATGGACCGCGTGCTCTTCGCCGCGATGGCCCAGCGCCAGGAGCGCCCAGACGTGCTCGCGCGGGCGTTCCGGCAGGGGGTGCACGCCGTCGCCCTGGCATCCCTGCCCGTCGCGGCGCTCATGGCGGTCGTCTCCCCCGAGCTGGTGGCCGTTCTGCTGGGCCCCGACTGGAGCCAGGCGGCCGGCCCCTTCGCGGTGTTGGCCGCGGGCATTCTGTTCCGCACGGGCGCCAAGGTGTCGGATGCGGTCACCCGCGCCACCGGCGCCGTCTACCGCCGGGCCTGGCGCCAGGGCGTCTACGCGGCGACCGTATTCCTGGGGGCGATGCTCGGGGCGCGGGGCGGCCTGGTCG